>CAMPIQ010000145.1 GCA_946886475.1 uncultured Chitinophagales bacterium
GAAAAGAAAATGATATAAAAAATCCGTTTTGTAGACATGATATATAAATAAAATGCAAAGGTAAACCAGCAGCGCCGGACCGGCCATGGATTAACATGATTTTTCACCCTTTTTACCCGGTCACACTATCTTTAAGCTTAATTTCTGCAATATGAAACTCAGCATGCTTTCATTATTAATGACGTTTACGGTTTGTTGTTACAGCCAGGCCGATGATGAACAACAGATCAGGCAATCGCTGGCTAAACAAACTGAAAGCTGGAACAGGGGTGATATTGCTGGCTTCATGGACACGTACTGGAAAAACGATTCGCTGATGTTCATTGGCAAGAGCGGCGTTCATTGGGGTTGGGATGCCACGCTGGAGAATTATATAAAAGGGTATCCCGATACCGTGGCCATGGGCAAACTTTCTTTTGAGATTTTACAGGTAAAGCGTTTATCTCCTGAATATTATTTTGTAGTAGGCAAATGGATGCTTTCCAGGACCATTGGAGATCTGAGCGGTCATTATAATCTTTTATTTAAAAAGATCAATGGCCGGTGGGTGATCATTGCTGATCACAGTTCCTGAGGCAGTGTTTGCACCAGGGCTCTCTTTTTTACAAAATAGAAACTGTAAAATGCCAGCAGGAGTCCTATTGCTGAAAACAGGATGTCATAATAATCAAATGTGCGTCCAAATACCGGAATGAGCTGGATGTATTCATTCACCAGCGCCAGAACAAATCCGGTAAGGCAAACGATCCTGTTATCAGAAAAGAAATAAAAACGCAGGAGTTGTCCATTGAAAAAACGGGGATGGGTATAAAGCCAGTAAGCGGCAAAGGGAACAAGAAATGATCCGATCAGGTTGGGCGCAATGCCCGCCATGAATTGAAGGGGCCCATTCATATCAACATATGGACGCAAAAAGAATTTTACGGCCCAGATCAATATGGTGCCGCCAAGAGTAAAGCGCAAGCTTAGTGTTCTCAATTCCATGAATCAGATTTATTTCCAAAGCCTGTACAATTTACGCATCAGCCAAATAAATGTTACCAGTGAAAGAAAATAAAACAAAACATTAAACCATCTCCAACCTCCGCCAACATCACCAAGGCTGAAAAATATACCGGCAGTCATTACCGCCATCATCCAAATAAATAAGAGGGAGAAAGACCTGATGATCTTAAAGAATATCCGGCTGATATCAGGATCTATTTCTCTGTTGTATTCGTCCATACGGTAAAAAGCTTGTCACGGTAAAACGAAGGACCGGTTCTGAGTTCACAGGCCAAAGTAATATACGCATTGTGAGCTGCTGTCGACAGCAACTCCAGGCATTCCTAAGGCAACAGCAGTGATCTGAAATCCAGCGAATCTCCATTAAACACATTAAAGTCAACTTTCGAAGCTATGCCATTCACCCTTCCTTCCTCACTATGTTGCCAGAAAGACCATTCACGTTCAATGCGCGGCTTTTGTGGTTGAAAATAATGGGCTACCCATAATGAATAATCATCAAAATATCCCTGCAGGTAGGTTTCATAAAATGAAACATTGGTATAGATGATGGGCTTTACACCATAATATTCTTCTACAGCATCGAGCCATTCTTTTACTTCTGTACGCAACCTGGCGGCAGAGGTTCCATTATTTTGTTCAACATCCAGAACCGGAGGAAGGTCGCCGCTTTCAAGTTCAACGCTATTGATAAAATTCTTTGCCTGTGTTTTCCCATCTTTGCTGGCTATAAAAAAATGATAGGCACCTCTCGTTATTCCGGCCTTCTTTGATCTTCTCCAGTTTCGTTTAAAATGGGAATCGGTATGGTTGTTCCCTTCCGTTGCCTTAATAAATGCAAAACCTATCCTGATATCCTTAACCTGCATTTCTTTTACCATTGTCCAGGAAATATTTTGCTGGTACTTTGAAACATCTATGCCGTGTATCTCGTATGAAGAAGGCATCTCAATTCCAAATTCAGGGTATTGCTCAAAACTTAATTCACGGCTTTGCAACCATAAATAACCCAGCAGGGCTATAAAACAAAATGCAGCAATTACAGAAGCTCCAATGAACAGCCGTAAAAATTTTTTTCTTGACTTGTTACTTGCCACTATGCAAGTATAAACAGGAGAATGCAATTGACAATAGGCATTAGGCAAATGTTTTCTTAAGGTCAGCCGGCGCAGATGATACAATTAGAATAAACAGGGTTTTTTTATCCGGGCTGCGATTATTATTGACCTTTGCCTATTTGCCAAAGGCTGGCTAACTTGCATCCTATGCCTTTCAATTGGAATGACAGTGTGAATTTTCTTGGTAAGCTCACGGCACGCCGTGCATGGAATGCATTCAGGGTATGGAGCAGTTATCATGTAAGCAGGTTAATCAAAAAACCTGTACAATGGGGATATCCAATTTCCATTTCATTTGAGCCTACAACTTCCTGCAATCTCAGATGTCCGGAATGTCCTAGTGGTTTGCGTGCTTTCACCAGACCTACCGGTATGTTGAAAAAAGATTTTTTCACTGAAACGATCGACCAGATATCAGGAGACCTTATGTACCTGATCTTTTATTTCCAGGGCGAACCCTATCTCAATCCTGATTTTCTGGATATGGTGAAGTATGCATCAGGAAAAAAAATTTATACAGCCACTTCAACCAATGCACATTATCTCAATGATGCGAATGCCAGAAGAACAATTGAAAGCGGACTTGACCGGTTGATCATTTCCATTGACGGCACTACCCAGGAAACCTATCAGCAATACCGGGTGGGCGGTCATCTTAATAAAGTTCTGGAAGGTGCTGCCAATATCGTGAAATGGAAAAGGGAGCTGAAAAGTAAAACTCCTTTCATCATTTTCCAGTTCCTGGTGGTGCGGCACAACGAACACCAGATAGAAGAAGTAAAGAAAATGGCGAAAGATATTGGCGTTGACGATGTATGGCTGAAAACAGCGCAGGTTTATGATTATGAAAATGATCCTAACCAGTTAATTCCGACAATTTCCAAATACAGCCGCTATAAAAAAGATAAGCACGGCAAAACATCTTTCAAGGGAAATGAGGCTAACCATTGCTGGCGGCTGCACCACGATCCGGTAATTACCTGGGATGGCTCGGTGGTTCCCTGTTGCTTTGATAAGGACGCCAAACATAAACTGGGTAACCTGAAGCAACAAAGCTTCAGGGAAGTATGGCATAACAAAGAATACCAGCACTTCAGAAGCCAGGTATTGAAAAGCCGCAAGAATATTGACATCTGTGCTAATTGTTCGGAAGGTGTAAAGGTTTGGGGGTGAAGCAATTCAAAAATTTAAGATCAGATCATATTTATATTAAAAGTTAATAGAGCCACAGTTCGCCTGACAGGAACAATGAACTGCGACTATGAACTTTGAATTATTCAATGGGCATCGAAAAAGACATACAACAATCCAATTTTTCCAGTACCAAACAAAAGGCTATGATCAACCTTATGTTTTCTTATGGCTGGATAATTGAACAGATCAAAGATTTTCTTTCAAAGGAAGATATCACACACCAGCAATTCAACATTTTACGGATTCTCAGAGGCTCAAACCCCCGACCTTTATCAACGTTACAGATCCGTGAACGCATGCTTGATAAAATGAGTGATACCAGCCGTATTGTGGACAGGCTTGTTGTTAAAGGTCTCGTAAAAAAAACTACTTCCGCAACAGATAAAAGACTTGTTGACGTTATCATCACGGACAAAGGGCAACAGCTATTAAAGAAACTTGATAATGAAGCGGATCATATTTCAGAGATCATGATCAGGCTTTCAGAAAATGATGCAGAAATGTTAAGTCTTTTGTTAGATAAGTTACGAGGCTCTCAATAAACTATCTTCATTTTTTATAATCTATACGAAATGAAAAAATCACTTGTCACCCTCTCCTTCTTCCTTATAGTATTTATCAGCTTCGCCCAACCGCAATACGAATTCCGTGGCGTATGGATAGCAACAGTGGCTAACATTGACTGGCCGGAGAAAAATGAATACAATGTAGAGAAACAAAAAGCAGATTTTATTGAGCAACTCGACATGCATGTTGCCAATGGAATGAATGCAGTGATTGTACAGGTGCGTCCCGCTACTGATGCTTTTTATCCATCACCATATGAACCATGGAGTCAGTGGCTCACAGGAAAACAGGGCAAGGCGCCATTTCCATTTTATGATCCTTTACAGTTCATGATTGAAGAATCGCATAAACGCGGACTCGAATTTCATGCCTGGCTCAACCCCTACCGCGCCAATTTCTCTATTGGAACGGCTTCAATAGCTCCGGACCATGTAACCAAAAAGCATCCCGACTGGTTCCTGAATTATGGAGGCAAAACCTATTTTGACCCGGGCAATAAAGAAGGACAACAATGGGTATTGAATGTAATTAGGGATATAGTGAAGCGATATAATGTTGATGCCATTCACATGGACGATTATTTTTATCCTTACAAGATCGCAGGCAAGGAATTTCCTGATTCCAAATCATACGCCAGGGATCCAAGAGGATTAAGCAAGGATGACTGGAGAAGAAGTAACGTTGATACCGTAATTTCTAAGATAGCACAGGTAATATCGGAGGAAAAGCCATGGGTGAAGTTTGGCATCTCACCATTCGGTGTGTGGAGAAATCAGTCAGACGATCCTATGGGAAGTAATACAAAAGCAGGTGTTACCAATTACGACGATCTGTATGCTGATATACTTCTTTGGCTTGAGGAAGGATGGATCGATTACGTAGCCCCCCAACTTTATTGGGAAACTGGTCATAAGCTGGCTGCATTTGAAACACTTGTAGACTGGTGGTCGCAACACACTTATGGCAGGCATCTTTATATTGGCCAGGGCATTTACCGTGCGCTGGAAAAAGGAGCATCGCGGGTTGCATGGAAAGATCCTGATGAGTTGCCAAATCAGATAAAGATCCTAAGGAGCAATCCAAATATTCACGGCAGTATCTATTTCAGCAGCCGTTCATTTGAATCTAATCCCAATGGATGGGTAGATTCGCTGCGAAACAATTATTATAGTAACCAAGCAGAGATCCCTCCCATGGAGTGGCTGCCGGTAAATCCAAACAAAGCAACACATCCTACTGGATTTACCCGTCCAAAAGCAGTTATGCCCAATGAGAAGAAAGATTCAGGCAAGTAATTTTTTTGAGCGCCGGTTAAAATGTGGTGGCTGTAGTAAAAAATAGTTTGTTTTCTTTTCCAGCCCACCTCCATTTGCGGGTGATACCTGTATAAAAAAACCGGCAATGGTAAAGCTTGCTGACCATGGCTGCTTTGCTGAAACCTACCAGGATATTTTTATTAATAGTATGAGGTGTGTAGAATTTTAGGGGCACTAAGGGTTTGCTGAATATTGGGGCAGAATTTACCGGTATCCGCTCAAATGCAGTCCTGACGCGGATTTCAGTGATTTTAACAACAAGTTTGACCTCAAAAAACAGGGTTACAACACCATGGATTAGGATTTGCAGTAAATTTACGGCTTGATTTTTGTGAACCCGGCCAAATTTTCCTTTAGCCAGGAGATATTTGCCACAGAAGAAACCAGATGAGCCTAAGCCAGAGTCTACAACAGAAGTTACTACAAAAATTATCACCACAACAGATTCAGTTAATGAAGCTGCTGCAGGTGCCTACCGCTATATTGGATGACAGGATCAAGGAGGAGTTGGAAGAAAATCCTGCACTTGAACTTTCGGATGATGCCCACGACGACAGCATGGAAGCCAAGGATGAATTTGCAGAGGCTGAGCCTGAAAAAGAATACGAAGAAAGTGAATTAAGCAGCGAAGACCAGTATGAGAATATTGATATTTCTGATTATGTGCAGGAAGGCGATGATGATATAGCTGATTACAAGCTACGGGATGATAATTACGGCGACCAGGAAGAAAAGACCACCATGCCCTATAAAGTGGAAACCAGTTTTTACGAAGTACTGGAGGCGCAGCTTGGCATGCTCAAACTGGACGACCGTGAATTCAGGATTGCTGAACAGATCATTGGAAGTATAGATGAAGATGGTTATTTACGCAGGGAAACCGCTGCCATTGTTGACGACCTTGCATTCCGTCAGAATATTGAATCTTCCGACCAGGAGGTGGAAGGCATTATTCAGCGCATACAACAGTTTGATCCTCCCGGGGTAGCTGCAAGAACCCTCCAGGAATGCCTGCTTCTTCAATTATACCGGATGAAGGAAGATGGAAAGGAAGTAGATATAGCCATACAGGCATTGACAAAATACTTTGATGAATTTACCAAAAAGCATTACGAGAAAATACAGCGCGGACTCAATCTGAATGAAGATGATCTGAAGGAAGTGATGCACCAGATCACCAAGCTCAATCCAAAACCAGGCGGAAATGTTGGTGAAGTGAATAAGGCAGAAAGTTATGTTGTTCCCGATTTTTTCATTTTTAATAATGCAGGCAAGCTGGAGCTGACGCTGAATTCTAAAAATGCTCCAGAACTCAGGATCAGTGAGGGCTACCGCGATATGTTAAAAGAGTATGACCGCGGAGCAAAAAAAGACCGCAGGCAGAAAGAAGCGGTACTGTTTATCAAACAGAAAATAGATGCGGCCAAATGGTTCATTGATGCCATTAAGCAGAGGCAGCATACCCTGCTGAGCACCATGACCGCCATCATGAATCACCAGTATGATTTCTTTATCACCGGAGATGAGACCTCGCTCAAACCAATGATCCTGAAAGACATTGCTGAAAAAACAGGGTTGGATATTTCTACCGTAAGCCGGGTGGCCAACAGTAAATTTGTACAAACGGAATTTGGAACATACCGTCTTAAATTCTTCTTCAGTGAATCGCTAACCACAGATACCGGAGAAGAAGTTTCAACCAGGGAAGTGAAAAAGATCCTCAGCGATCTGATTGAAGGAGAAAGCAAGAAAAAACCCCTGAGCGATGAGCGGCTGACTGAACTACTCCAGGAAAGAAGTTATAATATAGCACGCCGCACCGTAGCCAAGTACAGGGAACAGCTGAACATTCCTGTGGCAAGGCTGAGGAAGGAATTGTAATCGTGAATGGTGAGTCGGGAATCATGAATGAAAGATTCAAACATATTTTGATGTTAGGTATTACTGACAATTTAATTTACGGTTGACGATTCACCATTCACGATCATTAACTTTGCCCAATGGAACTAACTGCAGGTAGGATGGAAAGGGCAAATGAACAACACGGGGCGCCGGTAAAGATCGCGGCAAAATTCTTTTCCTATCTCTTTCATCCCATTTTTATTCCTGTTTTCATTGGATGGTTTGTAATTTTTGAATTGCGACTATTTCATGCATCCACTTCATGGGACCGCACCAAGCTGCTGATCATGTTTGTGATGTACTATACATTTTTTCCCCTGGTAGTGACGCTGTTATTAAAAGCCCTGAATTTTATTGAATCCATTCATTTAAAAAATCAAAAAGACCGCATCATACCCTATGTGATCTGTGAAATATTTTATTTCTGGGGCTGGTATGTATTCAAAAACATGGGCAATACGCCACGGGAAGTAATTATGCTGAGCCTGGGTATTTTTCTTGCTTCAAGTCTTGGTTTGATACTGAATGCTTATATGAAGATCAGCATGCATGCGATTGCTGTAGGCGTGTTGTCTGCATTTGTTGTAATGGCGGGTATGATGACAGGCATGTCGTTCGGGGTTTATATTTCCATTGCTTTTCTCATTGCCGGGATTACACTTACTGCAAGATTCATAGATTCTGACCATACCGGAAGGGAGATCTATTACGGATTTTTCTGTGGTGCCCTCATGCTCATCACAGCTTATTTCTTTTCCTGATCCATGCAGATAATAAAGTGCTGTAGAAGTTGGCCTTAAAGCTAATGACCTTAAACTATTACATTTGTTTCAAATGAATGGTTATGGGATTCATCATTAAAGTAATTGTAACCGGACTGGCTGTTTTTGTAGCCGATTATTTCCTGGATGGAGTCAACATCAACAACGACTGGACAACGGTGATCATTGTTGCGCTGGTGCTTGCCTTACTGAATACATTCATTAAACCCATTCTGGTTATTCTTACCATACCTGTTACCATAGTCACGCTTGGTTTATTCCTGCTCATCATCAATGCGCTCATGGTGATCTGGGCCGATAAACTGATTGAAGGCTTTACAGTTGACGGCTGGTGGGCTGCTTTATTATTCAGTTTAATTGTTTCTATTGTGAGTGCTATCTTAAATAGTTTTGCGAAGGATTGAATTCAACATTCAAAATTCAACATCGTGCCTGTCATGGCACCCGTCAGGATTTTAAATTTTAAATGGTGCTTTTTTACTTTATCGTACCAACACCAATTTTTCAATAACTCAAAGAAGGTCTATTTTGCAAGCAATTGATTCTAGCCTGATCAATTCTTTAATCATGGACTTCAATAGTAATATAGCTGACAATAATTTGCTGGTTGAAATTTATAAAAACCTTTTATGGCCGCGTCTTATCGAAGAAAAGATGCTCGTTCTGCTCAGGCAGGGCCGTATCTCCAAATGGTTCAGTGGCATTGGACAGGAAGCGATTTCCGTGGGGGCCACCATGGCCCTGCAACAGGATGAATGGATCATGCCACTTCACCGTAACCTTGGAGTTTTTACTTCACGCAACATGCCCCTGCACAAACTTTTCAAGCAATGGCAGGGCGCACAGGATGGATACAGCAAAGGCAGGGAAAGAAGTTTTCATTTCGGATCTAAAGAACATCATATCTGTGGTATGATCTCTCATCTGGGGCCCCAGCTGGCCATTGCCGATGGGGTGGCACTTGCCTATAAACTCAGAAAAGAAAACAAGGTATCGCTTGCATTTACAGGTGATGGAGGAACCAGCGAAGGTGATTTTCATGAAGCATTGAATGTGGCTGCGGTCTGGGATCTTCCCGTAATATTTATTATTGAGAATAATGGATATGGATTAAGTACTCCGGTAAATGAACAGTTTCGATGTGCACAACTGGCCGACCGTGCTAAAGGTTATGGAATGGAAAGCGTAGTAATTGATGGAAATAATGTGCTCACAGTTTA
>CAMPIQ010000146.1 GCA_946886475.1 uncultured Chitinophagales bacterium
CTCGTAAGCAATAAATACAAGTTATTCAGAGTGGTAAACTTATCCGGTAAGAACTGACCAGGATTAATATGGTCTTTTTTTTCAATTCTTTTACTCCTGATGAAGTGAATCATGTTTTTAAAAAAATGGAATTGGAAGGTTAAATGAATAATAAATCCTAAGATAAAGTTTAATTCGTGTACCTCATCAATAATTTTAAAATACGCTCTTCTTCTTTCCCACTCTCTTTCCCTTTCTCTTTCCCTTCTCTATTAAGGCCGGGTCCGTTATTTTAGCAATAAATAATTATTAGTATTGCACCGGATTATATAATTATGAACAGCGCCCCCATTTTAATAATAGATGATGATGGTGAAGACAGGGAATTTATATCTGATGCCTGGAATGATCTTGAATTTAAAAATCCCCTGTTATTCTTTGATAATGGCAACGATGTATTAGAATATTTGGCAAATGAACACGTAAACCCTTTCCTCATAATTTGTGATGTGAACATTCCAAGGATGGATGGATTTGAATTGAAGCAAATACTCTTAAACAATACAAACACCCGGTACAGAAGCATACCCTTTGTTTTCTGGTCAACGCAGGTTTCAAATGCCCAGATCCAGAAAGCATATGATCTTGGTGTAAATGGTTTTTTTCTTAAGGAAAATAACCTGAATGATCTTAAACAATCATTAATAGATATCGTTAAATACTGGAAAAAAAGTAAAACACCGGACTAACGGTGAAGGGAATAGAAAAAGAAAGCGGCATATCCTTTTCCTTACTCTTTCTCTTTTTTTAATTGTTCTACTTAATCTTTAAAATGAAGATCGCGACCTACAATGTAAATGGTGTAAATGGCCGGCTACCGGTTTTACTTCGCTGGCTTGAAGAATCAAAACCTGATGTGGTATGCCTGCAGGAGTTGAAAGCGCCGCAGGAAAAATTTCCGGAACAGGCCATTACTGATGCAGGATACAAAGCCATCTGGCACGGACAGAAAAGCTGGAATGGTGTTGCCATCCTGAGTAAAAATGAAATGCCCGAAGAAATATGCCGGGTATTGCCTGGTGATCCTGAAGATGAACACAGCCGTTACATTGAAGCAAGGATCAATGGTATGGTGATAGGTTGTCTTTACCTTCCCAATGGAAACCCCGCACCCGGACCCAAGTTTGACTATAAATTAAAATGGTTTGAAAGATTAACCGTTCATGCAAAGGAATTGCTTGCTTCAAGGCAGCCCGTAATACTCACAGGCGATTTCAATGTAATGCCCACTGAGATGGATGTATACAAACCCGAGCGATGGGTGGATGATGCGCTCTTCAGGCCTGAGACCCGCGCGGCTTTTAAAAAACTGGTTGACCAGGGCTGGACAGATGCCATAAGGAAATTATATCCCAGGGAAGTGATCTTTACTTTCTGGGATTATTTCAGGAATGCATATGGAAGAAATGCAGGCTTACGCATTGATCATTTTTTATTGAGTCCGCAGGTGGAAAAAAAACTTAAGGCAGCAGGCGTTGATAAGGAAGTGAGGGGCTGGGAAAAAACAAGCGACCATGCACCGGTATGGATAGAAATAATATAGAGCGGATAAAGAGTGAGCAAAGCGAGGACGCCTTACTTCAGCATATCCCTGTATGACCTGGTATCATAATCATCCATTCCATCAACCCGTTTAATAAGTGCACCATTTTCATCGAAAATGAAAGTAGCCGGAATGCCCTGCACATTAAACAATGCGGGAAGATCTTCTGCAGGATAATAGATCGGAAGATCCAATTTATTTCCGGCAACATAATCTTTTGCTTTTTCAAACTGGTCGTCAAGTGAAAGCAATACAAACTGCACTTTGGCCGTATCCAGCGACTGATACAACTTCTCAATAGACGGCATTTCTCTTTTGCATGGAGGACACCATGAAGCCCAAAGATTTACAAACAACTTCTTGCCTTTCAGGTTTTGAAGTTGCACTTCATTTCCCTTCACATCTCTTAACCTGAAACTGGGTAGGGCCATTAAAGAGGAAGCCGAATTATCAGATTCACTTTGCTGAACCGCAGGGGGTGTTGCTGCTTCGGGCGTCTGTTCCTTTGTTGAATTATCATTACAAGACAGGGCAAAAAATGCTATACCTGCAATCAATATTCTGATCTTCATCACGCAAATTTAGTTTCAACAAGGATGTTTTCAGAAAATCAAATGTTATAAATTAAGTAATTATAAACTATACATCCGTTTTGCAGATCTTAAGTTGCTCCGGCTGGAACGCCAGCTTCCAAATTGATATTTGTTCGAAGTTATATCTAATCAAAGCTTTCGCCTTCATTCGTAGATATGTTTCAAATCAACTTCGAACAATGTATAAGGATCATGAAAAAATTTCATAAAATCAGGCACACTGGAATGTCCGGGATAGGGTGCATAGTAATGAGTAGCACTCTTTGTATCGTTTCTCCATACAAGCACATAAGCCAGATGCATATTGCCTGTTTTCATAACTTTTAACAGGGTTTCCGTCCACCATGTGGGATTAGGAATAGATTCCAGTCCGGTTTCCGTGAACGCAGCCAGCTTTCCGGTTTTTTTTGCAAAGGCATCAATGATCATTAACTTTTTAATGGCTGCTTCCACATTATATTTTCCGTATCTGCCCATGTCCCCATAATTATCCATACCCACCATATCTACCCAATCATCTCCGGGATAACGGTCAAGAAATTCCGCTTCCGAACTGAACCGGTTATCGGGTGAAAAAGCATAGATAAAATTATGTACATGCAAACTGTCTCTCAGGTAACTGACCGTGAACCGCCATAACGAAATAAATTCTTCTCTTGTGCTGTGCGACTTACCCCACCAGAACCAGTCACCGTCAAATTCATGGTAAGGCCTGAAGATCATAGGAACTGAATTTCCGTCAGCACCTTTCAGGTCTTTTGCCCACCCGGCTATGCCTTTGAGGATCTTTTTATATTTATCATGGGCTTCACCACCGGGAATGATATATTTCACTGCAGGTTTTGAAACCGAATCCACCCAATAAAAACCACCTTTTGAAACCGGATTTGAAAAATGCCAGGCTGCCGTTACCACCCCACCTCTGTTATAAGTATCCTCAACAATCTTTTTAAGCCGGTCCATATTCATTTTTATATTGTGATCTTCAGAGCCGCTGAAACCTCCAAAGTCAATCCCTATCACGGCAGGATGGCTACCGGTTACAGATTTTACATCGGAACGGTCCTCATCACCTGCCCAGCCATGCCCATATTCTGTTGCATGCTGGTGTCCGAACAAACTATGCTCTTTAGAAAGCTTCACCAGATTTTTGTGAAGGGCTTTTGTTTCTTTTGTTGCATGCGCATCAATTAATTCATCGGGTTGGGCAAGCGAAACCCATGGTAAAGAAAGGAGAAAGTAAACAACAAAAATCTGTTTCATAAAAACATGTTGCTAGTGGTTATTTAATAGTTCTTTAAAAAAAGGATACAGTTCCTTCGCCATCACGGCATGGTCATTTACACTGGGATGGCCGGTGCATCCTCCTGCTTCCATGGGTTTAAAAAAAAAGGTGGATATCCTGATACCGGAATTTTTTTCTGCAAGAATTCTTATGGTACTCAAACAATTCTGAAGAAGCAGTCTTTTTGATCCTTTTATCATTGGACTACTCAATAATGCGATTTTTGCAGATGGATAAATGGAACGAACTTTTTGAATAAACTTCAGGTATTCATGTACAAATTGTGCACTGTCGAATGAAAGTCTCGGCCTTACCCCACCGCCATTGCTAAGATCATTGGTTCCAAGAGCCATGCTGACTATATCAGGTGTATATTTTTCGAAATCCCAACCTGGATCCTGATGATTAAAACCTGATCTTTCATATACCACGGGCATGGCAGGGCCATCGCTATTCCAGTTCCTGTATACACCAATGCCACTTACACTGCTTAGAATATATTGGGCACCCAGTGCTCTTGACAGCCTCGGGCCATAGGCCAGGTATGCATTATGCTGGTCGTGGTATACACCTTTGCCGCAGGGAATATCTGATGTATCCGCCGCTGCTCCGCAGGTAATGCTGTTCCCTATAAATTCTATTAATGGTAAGGAAGCTGGCTGAATGGGTTGAATACCCTTTGCCAAAATTTTTTCTATATAAACAGCACCGGTATGCGCTTCAGTAGCTTTATAAATGACCACTTCATGCCGTCCATTTTTATCCGCCTGTATCACTACCGGTAAGGTATTTTTATTATCTATCCTTAACCTTCCCTGATATTCCCCATCGATGGTATACTGGATATAATTATGATCAAGCCACGGAGGTATAGAAATGAACAAACTGCATTCCTTTCCTTCAAAACTAAATTCAAAATGAGCTGCAGAACTGATCAACTCCAAACCTTTATCGGAATGTAAAGCCGTTCTTCCTGTTGGCTTTAGTTCTGCTGCAGGTAGTACGTGATGCTTATGACTGACTGGTTTTGAGTGAACACAGGCAAACAGAATAAAAAGCAATATGTATAAAAAAGTTGTCTTCATTTCACCATTCAATTCCGGATAAATTCATTTTACCGGTTTTCTTCCTCCACATTCAATTTCCTAAGCATCTCCCTGATCCTTTTCCCGGATTCTTTCAGGTCGTCCTGCTTCCAGCTACCTGTTGAAGCAGCAGACTTTTTTAAAACAGAACAGGTTTCATCTTTATCAGAAACAGACCAGGTGATCCAGCTAATTTTATTTTTTTCTGACCAGTCGATCCATTTCTGCCATTCTTCCATATTCAAAGGACCATTGCCGGTGGCTTCCATTCCTGCAGATTCAGAAATAAAAACAGGCAGCCCTTTTAACAATGCATAGTCTGCCTTCCTGCGCAGATCATCCTTATGCGTGGCAGCATAATAATGAAGTGTATACATGATGTTAACCTGGTTCAATAGAGGGTCGTCAGCCACAATATGAATATCCTGATCCCAGTGCGGGCCACCAACAAGAATGATGTTGTCCGGATCAACCGACCTGATTGTTGAAATCAGTTCTTCGGAATATTTTTTTACTTCCTGCCAGGATTCATGATCAGGCTCATTGAAAATTTCATAGATCACATTAGGATGACTGCCATACTTCGTTGCCATTTCCCTGAAAAAAGATCTTGCTTCTTCTAACTGAATATTGTGACTATGCCAATCTATAATAACATAGACTCCCTCACTGATGGCTGCATCAACTACTGCTTCAATCATCTTTTTCGACCCTTCAGGATCTTCCAGAAAGCCATTCTTTGGTTCAATGCCCATAGCAGCCCTGATCACATTACATTTCCAATCATCTACAAGCCATTTTACGGCTTCCTTATTATAAAAGCGGGGCCAGAAATTATGCCAGCCAAAACTCATACCTCTTAACATCACTACTTCATTGCTTTCATTTTTCAACCGGGTGCCATCTACTTTCAAATGACCGTTCCGCGTTACCGGCTGGGAGGAAAGAATAGTAGTTGTTAAAAATAAGGTCATAAATACCAGGTATCTCATAGCTAATTATTTACTGGTGAAGTATCAACCTGCCACGTATCCGTTCTGAAAGGCGCTACAGGAAGTCCTCCATAATCAAATACATTTCCTTCTGCAAGATTGCTGAATGCATAACGAACAGCAACCGGATGCTTCACCATTTTATTCCAGACAGTAACCATATTACCCTGGATCTTTGCATTTGCAGGATGGAAAATGCCATCGTTTCCTGCAATAAAAAAACCGGTAATGGCGCTGCCAGTGTGTTTTAAACCGCTGGTATGTTTAAAGGTTACTACAATTCGATCGTTTTCAATATGCATTGAACTTAGAGAAGGACTCCGGGCATCAGTAAAATTTATATTATATACCATGGAAAGCGCAAGTCGCGCGAGGCGGAGGCCGACATCCTTTTTATTCCGTGGATGAATATCATTTGGATCGCCACCAATATCTGTAGTAACCACCATGCCTGTTGCAGGAACAGAAAGGGTTTTGTCCTGTGCTTCTCTTAACAATGCGGCAATATTTTTATTCCCATATGCATAAGGTGCCAGCTGAACAAATAGAAAAGGAAACTCTTTTTTCCACTCTTTTCTCCATGCCCTGATCATTGATGAAAACAAATGGTGGTAAGTGGCAGCAGTACCAGTGTTACTTTCGCCCTGGTACCAGATGGTTCCGGCAATGGAGAAATTTGTAAAAGGAGCGATCATGCTGTTAAATGCCAGGCCAGCCTTTACCGGCCAGCCTGAAGACGGATTTAATTTTTGCGAGGCTTCCTTCAACACCGCATCTTCTTCAATAACATATTGTGGCGTCCATGCTTCAGCCGGCGTGCCACCCCAGCTGGTATGGATCAAACCAATTGGTATATTCAACTCTTCATTTAATTTTTTTCCAAAATAATAAGCCACCGCACTGAATGATTTAACGGAACTGGTATCGCAACGTGTCCAGCTGCCTTCGCCTTTCTCCTGTTGGTGCAGCGCCGTTGATTTAGGAACCTGAAAAAAACGGATATCCTTATCGGCCGCAAGTGGAATATCATTCTTCATTTGTGGAAGCCCCCAGTAATAATTCATTTCCATATTTGACTGGCCTGAACAAATCCATACTTCACCAATAAGGATATCCTGCAACAAAATAATATTACGGCCCCTGATCTCAATAGTATAAGGACCTCCCGCCTGTGCAGTAGGAATAATTATTTCCCATTTGGCATTACCATCAACCACTGTTGAATCCTTTTGTTCTTTCCATGAACTGCTGATCACAACTTTTTCATGCGGGTCGCCCCAACCCCAGAGTTTTACAGATGAATTTCTTTGCAGCACCATGTGGTTACCAATAACTGAAGGCAAACGGATATCGGCCGACGCAGTGGTAAAAATGCAGGAAAGAAAAAGTATTGGTACGAAACGGATCATGGGTTTTATTTTGGTTATTAATGATTCAATATACTACAAGATCTAAATGTATTTGTTTTACCGGCCATGCCCCAAATGGCCACAACGATAAAGACCAAATGATATGCAAAAGCGCCATTCTCTGACATGGCCCTGCGTGCTTTATTTTACATATCCCGCTTCCTTTTTCAATGCTTCAATGGCATTGGCCAGGTAAACTATGGGTGCATTCCAGTTGATGGCTATTTCATTGGATGCATAGGAACACAGCACATCAACATATGCCTTTTCTGCTTCCCTGTATTGATAGGTGCATTTGTCCTGCATACCTAAATTAGGTCCTCCTGCCATCAACCCGGGAACGGGTTCCACTATTCCATCAGCTTCAGATGGACGGTGGTGCGGATGCATGGGTGTTTTGCTTCCAATCCCGGTAATGAAAGAATATCCGGTTGCATTCCTGCCAAGGATATAATCAAGATTTGAAACTGCAGCATCAAGATAATTCCTGTTGTTAGTAAGTTTATATGCCTGCACCAACAAAATCCCCTGGTTTGCAGCATTGGCGTTGCTACCCCAGTTAAAATCGCTCACTGATTGTCCCATTACGGTTCCAAAAGCAATTGATGCTGACCGCCCAACAAAATCATCGGCCATCCGGATCAATGTATCTTTTAATTTTTTCAGGTCACCCAAATCCGAATTGGGTATTTTATTCCGGAGGAGTGAATAATAACCAAGCAGGCCAACGTTTCCCCACGAAGGAAGACCTGACCGGTCTTTCAATCTTTTGTTTAACACTTCTGCATATTCCGCTTCAAAAGTTGTAAGGTATAATTCTGCCGCAGCCCAAAGCCATTCATCATTCAACATCCTGTCTCCATAAGCACCGGTGGTGATATCTGGTTCAAATTGCCGGTTCATTTGCTCCTGGTCATAAATTATCTGCGGATTTTTTGCTGCCCACTGCCAGGCTTTTACTGCGGACTTAAAACAACTGTCAGACAATTTTAATGATCCACCTTCAAATTTCCTGAATATCCTGGAGGCCTGTGCCATCACAGCGGCAAAGTCAAGCGTGGCTGCTGTTGATTTCTGAACTACATAACGTGCCTCTTTAGTTACACCCGGCATCACCATACCATCAAATGAGGCATTGGTACATTTATGATAAACACCACCATCATGGGGATCCTGCATGGTCAACATCCACCGGAGATTATACAATACTTCATTTAATATATCAGGCATACTGTCCCTGCTTTCCGGAATATTGATCTTTATATCTTTAAAATGATCAGCAAAATCTTCATAGGCAGCAAGCAATGTGCCCATGGTAATTCCGGAATTGACGATGTATTTGTTATAATCGCCTGCATCATACCATCCACCTGGGGAAGAGATGATAGTTCCAGCCGGACGCTCCTTTGAAGCAGCGGAGGGATGCACATATACAATATCATCCGGGTGTCCGGCCGACCTGTGCCATTTTCCTGCATATTTATAAGCAAGCGGCATTGATACCCGCTGGTAATAAAATCCCTTTAGTGTGGCTACTGCGGCTTTATGAAATATATCATCGGCGATCCTGAAAACATAAGAAGGCTCAAGGCCTGGCACCACCACCACATAACTTCCTTTTCTTTTAAATGGTGTAAAATCCACAGCCCTTGTAGTTGTATTTGAATAATGGGAACGCTTTTCATTACCGAGCCGGCCTGAATAAAATGTGTCACGGAGATTTGTAGAGGTGATATAAAAATGACCGGGGCCAATGGCCCCTGTTATTATAGCAATTTTTGGCCCATGCGTATAGAATCCCAGTTGATTCAGCTTTATTGGTCTTTCCATCTGGGCTATGGCATCACCATAAAAAAAATTAGTCGTCATCAAACAAACAGCCAACCCGAAGAAGAAGTCTTTATTATGTTTTCCTTTGATCATTTCTTTAATTCAATTTAGATATCAGTATCTGCCCTTCCTTACTCTGTTCCCTGTTCGCTATTCTTTTTCGTCTGTTCTACCGGACATGCCGGCGAATGGCTACATCGAGAACT
>CAMPIQ010000147.1 GCA_946886475.1 uncultured Chitinophagales bacterium
GTACTTTTTTGTGTACTCTTTTTAAAAATGCTACATAGCGCGAGTAGAGTTTGAAAAGCTGAAAGCCTTGCTGGGAGAGGCTTTCAGCTTTGTGCCCGGGACTGGAATCGAACCAGCACATTCTTGCGAACGGCAGATTTTGAGTCTGCTGCGTCTACCAATTCCGCCACCCGGGCATTTGAAGAGCGGAGAGCGGGAGCGGAGTGCGCCCTGCACGCTTACTCATTCTCTTTCCCCGCACTTCATTTGGGGCTGCAATGTTACAACATTCTGTTGAAACAGATCGTGCTGTCATTTCAAATATTTTTATAAAGGCTACGCATTAATAAGGCGCCCGGTGCCTTTCCTGACCACCACCGCAACCGGCCAGGCGGTCTTAAATTTTATTCTTATTAGTTTAGCTTTTTTAAAACTGATAAGGCTTCATTTAAATACCTACGTTCAAGATGATAAAAATAGGATTGCTCAGGGAAGGAAAAGTTCCGTCAGACAACAGGGTGGCGCTCACACCGGCGCAGTGTAAATGGCTGGGGAAAGAACACAGCGGCTTACAGATCATTGCTCAACATGCACCACACAGGTGCTTTTCAGACCTGGAATATGAAAGAGCAGGCATTGAGGTTAAGGAAGACCTTTCAGCTTGTGATATACTCCTGGGTATCAAAGAAGCGGTGGCAGATGATCTCATGCCGGGCAAGACCTACCTGTTCTTTTCGCATACCCGGAAAAAGCAGCCTTATAACCAGCACCTCCTGCAAACCATCATCCGGAAAAAAATAACCCTCATTGACTATGAATGCATGGAGCATGAAGATGGCCAGCGTATTATTGGCTTTGGATTTTTTGCCGGCATAGTAGGGGCCCACAATGGAATGATGGTCTATGGTAAAAGATCAGGTGCATTTGACCTGGAAAGGGTATACAAACAAAAGGATTTTAAAGAACTGATCCATTCTTACTTCGGATTAAAGGTGCCCAATATCAGGATCGCCATCACCGGCTCAGGACGTGTAGCGCATGGCATACTGGAAGTGATGAACCTCATGGGGATCATTGAAGTGGAAAAAGAAGATTATCTATCAAGAAGTTTTTCTTATCCTGTATATCTGCAACTGAAGGGCGCGGATCTTTATGCACACAGGGAAACAGGAAAATACAGCCGGGAACATTTTCACCTGCATCCGAAAGAATACAGGTCGCTGTTTCCACAATACATTCCGCAAACAGACATTCTGATGAATGGCGTATTCTGGGATCTTGATGTACCCCGGTTATTTACAAAAGAAGAAGTAAAGGATCCGGGTTTCAGGATCAGTGTGATCTCAGATATCACAGATGATTACAATGGTTCGGTTCCCATTAACCTGGGCGACCAGACCATTGAAGATCCTGTGTATGGGGTTGACCGGGTGACGCTGGAAAAAACAAAACCATTCCTGGAAAATGCAATTGATATCATAGCAGTCGGCAATCTTCCCAATGAACTGCCAAGAGATGCTTCCAAATATTTTGGTGAACAGCTCATCAAATTCATCCTACCCGACCTGCTGGGCAACAGTTCGCAGATCATAGAGGGAGCCACCATTGTAAAACAGGGAGCGCTCACACCCAAATTTGATTACCTGAGTGATTACGCAGGCGTTTAGAGATAGAGGTAATAATCTTTCAATAATTCAGTGAACGCGGAACTGTATTGTTGCTCATCTTTTATTAATAAACCGGACACTTCCAATGCTGATGTATTGTTCTTACTTCCCCGCATCATAATCCTGGAAGGCTGATGAACCGGAGACGGGGATACCATGATCTTTTTGGATACATGAAAATGAAATTCCTCCAACAATGCTTCGGCTTCTTTTTCTCTTTTGAAAGGCAGTAAAATATAAAACACACCCTGTTCATCCAGGTTGTTATAAAAAACCTCAAACAGCTGCCGCAGGCTAAGCTCAGTGCTGTGGTGTGCTTTGTTCTTTTCTTTATTGGGAGAGGCCAGTTCATTTTCGTAAAACGGAGGATTGCTGATAATAACATTATAGAGGCCGGCAGTTTTGTGATCAATGATATTTTCATGGATCACCCTGATCCTTTCAGGCCAAGGTGATGATGCTATATTCTCCGCAGCCTGTATGGCTGCCTCTTTATCTATTTCAACTGCATCGATCCATGCATTGTTTTTTTGTGCCACCATCAGTGATAGCAATCCGGTTCCTGCACCAATATCCAGCATGGTGAACTTTTCTTTGCTTTCACTAAGGTCCTGTGCAATCCATGCACCAAACAGGCATGAATCGGTGGTCACCTTCATGGCAGACCTGTTCTGGTAAACGGTAAACTCTTTGAATTTAAAATAAGCGTTAGGCATGCTTTCTATGGTGCGGTATCCGCTAAGGGCTCTTTAATAATTGTTTGAACGGTGACAGGCCAGTGGCCAACAGCCATTGGCCAATGACTACCGGCTATCTTGCCTTCGCACTCACTTCCATTCCCGCCACATCACCCTCCAGGAATTTATAATAAGCCGTGATGGCGATCATGGCTGCATTGTCTGTGCAATATTCAAAATCTGGAATGAAGCCTTTCCAGTTATTTTGCGCACACATGGTAAGAAATGATTTACGCAATTCGCTGTTGGCAGACACACCGCCTGCCAGACAAAGATGGGTGATGCCGGTTTGCAGGGCTGCTTTTTTAAATTTCTTTAAAAGAATGGATACAATGCGGAATTGTACCGAAGCACAGATATCGTTCAAATTCTTTTGAATGAAATCAGCATCTGCAGCAGTTTGTTTTTGCAGGAAGTAAAGCACTGAAGTTTTCAATCCGCTGAAACTGAAATTAAGACCTGCTATCTGTGGTTCGGCAAATGTGAATTTTTTGGGATCACCCTGTTTTGCATATTTATCTATGAGGGGACCGCCGGGATAGGGAAGTCCTAAGATTTTGGCGGTCTTATCAAAGGCTTCTCCTGCAGCATCATCAAGTGTTTCCCCGATAACCTCCATACGGGTGGGTGAATGGGTCAGCACGATCTGCGTATGTCCTCCGCTTACGGTAAGGCAGAGGAAAGGGAATGATGGTTTTTGTTCGGCAATAAGATTGGCCAGTACATGCGCCTGCATATGATGAACAGGTACCAGCGGTTTGTTCAATGCCAGGGCCAGCGATTTGGCAAACTGGCTGCCCACCAGCAGGGAGCCGATTAAACCGGGAGCCTGGGTAAACGCAATCGCGTCCAGCGCTTTCAATTCACATCCTGCCTGTTTGATGGCCATATCAATTACCGGTACTATGTTTTGCATATGCGCACGGCTTGCCAGTTCCGGCACCACGCCACCATATTTTTCGTGAACCGTCTGGTTGGCAATAAAGTTGGATAAGATCTTCCCGTTCCTGCACACGGAAGCAGATGTTTCATCGCAGGAAGATTCTATCGCCAGAAGTAACACATCATGTTCACCGTATTCTTTATTTTTTATATCATTCATTCCGTGCAAAAATCATCTAAATACTTTAATGATTTCCAAAATCATAATGTTTAATTGAACTAAGTTCCTCCTTCAGGGGGACAGGGGTACTAACTCCTGATGGCTACCACCGGATCCATATTAGCGGCCTTTGTAGCAGGAATGATACCCGCAAGAATGCCGGCCACAATGCAAATGAGCAGCGCGATCAAAATAATGAATGGGGATAGAAAAAAGGGAAAATCAAAAAGGGCAGTTGCAATTTTGGTCATTAAATAAACCAGCAGTAATCCAATCAGTCCACCGATAATACAAAGGAAGGCCGACTCCATTAAAAATTCTGTAAGAATAACGGATTTCTTTGCACCCAGCGCTTTTTTCAAACCAATCTGTGAGGTTCTTTCTTTTACGGTTACGAACATGATGTTGGCCACGCCAAATATGCCAACAATAAACGAAAGTGCACCAATGGCCCATCCACCTTTATTTACACTTACAAATGCATCGCTAAGTGCATCACTGAAATCATTTACATCATTCAGGGCAAAATCATCTTCTTCAACAGGTTTCAGTTTGTGAATGGAACGCATAATTAATTTCAGCTCATCTTTCACCACCTTGCTTCCAAGATGATCCTTACCCTTTACCATGATGATGGGCTCAGATCTTTTTTCATCCATGATGGTCCTTGCAAAGCGGTAGGTCATCACCACACTTTTATCAAACTGCCAGCCGCCGATCAAAGTGCTTCCCTGTTTTCGAATCACCCCTATTACATTTACCTTTTTGCCTTTGATGGTAGCCTGTTTGCCGGTTGCCAGTTCAGCACTTCCAAATAATTTTTCAGCGATCTCAAAACCGATCACGCAGACATTACTGCCCAGGCCAAATTCCATATCGGTCATGAATCTTCCATATTGAACTTCCAATGGCTGGATGTAAGGAAATTCCTGGGTCATTCCGTACAGGATAATATTAGAAAGTGTATTGTCGCGCACGTCAATGCTGCCCGATTGATTGATCACAAAAGCAGCGTGGGAAGCGGTTGTAGTTCTTTTTTTGATCTCTTCAAGGTCTTCTATGGCGGGGTAAGGTCTTTTTACATATTTCCACCAGGGAAAATCATGTCCGCCGGCGCCTGCCTTATAATCCCATTTATCAATATAAATGGTGTTGGTGCCCAGCGCTTTTATTTCAGTTTGAATATTATGTTCCAGGCTATTTACGGAAGCAAGCACGCCAATGATGCAAAAAATGCCGATGGTAACACCAAATAATGAAAGGAAAGTGCGCAGTTTATTCTTCCACAATTCCTGTAGTGCCAGTTTAAAGCTGCTGATGCTGATCTCTAATAAGCGGCGCATGATGAACTAATGCTTCAAATGTAATTTAATTTTGAAGCCCTGGCTTGTATCATCGTTAAGGAATCTAATAATTCATTAATTTCGGTCGCTTCCACCACAAGCCTGAGAGTTGATCACAAAACACCAAATTTAAATTTCAAATAATGATTAAGGTTTTGATCATTGATGATGATCCGGATGTAAGAACGGTCATGAATGTGTTGATGAAAAAGAATGGTTTTGAAGTGGAAACTGCTTCAAGGAGGGAAGACGCGCTTGAAAAATTAAACCGCTTTCACCCCTCTGTAATTTTACTGGATGTGTTGCTGTCGGGTTATGACGGCCGCGATCTCTGTAAAGAGATCAAATCAAGTGAACGCCTGAAAAATATTCCTGTGATCATGTTTTCCGCTCATCCCGGTGCTTCAGAAAACTTCAGCAGCTATGGAGCGGATGCTTTTATTACCAAACCCGTCAATACCGATGCATTGATCAGCGAGGTACGTAAACTGACAAAAGCCAGCTAACGCTGGCTTTCTATCATCTTTCAATTGAAAATTACCTGTTGTTTTCATTTCTCCTTCCTTTCGAATCCTCTCTTTCACTTCTGTTATTGCTCATGGGCTTTGGATTGAAGGGCTGTCTTCTTTGTTCATAATTCATCCCTTCAAATCCCATGGAGTTTTTCCTTTCCTCACGACCGGTACCTGGTCCTGAATTTTCGTGTCTTTCACTATGCTCATTCCTCGAATTCTGTGACATAATTTTATCTGTTTGATCCGTCTCATGTAGTTAAAAAATAATACCAATTTTTAATACGGTGATTTGGGAGGAAAGTTGGCGTGAAGTCAGGATGTAGTGGTAGAAGTTCTACAGTATGGGCCCGGCTGGTTGTTTAACCGGCAGGGGGGGTGGAAATGACCCGGCCTGCGTGGATGGTTGCAGGTTGGTGCATTTCATCTTTCTGATCTCTTTTCTCACCCCTTCTATTCCTCAATTATTCAGTTTCCTTAACGTCAGTCCGCTTAACTTTGCAGCCCTGAATAAAAAAGAGCCCTGGCGTAAGCAGTAAGCGGTGTCATGGCTTTATTCCATCCCAATAGTTTATCAATGAAATATCAAAACGAGATACAGAAGAGAAGAACCTTTGCTATCATTTCCCACCCCGATGCCGGTAAGACCACCCTTACAGAAAAATTCCTCCTTTTTGGAGGTGCAATACAGGTGGCAGGGGCAGTGAAGAGCAATAAGATCAAAAAAGCCGCTACCTCGGATTTTATGGAGATCGAACGCCAGAGGGGTATCTCGGTAGCCACATCGGTGATGAGTTTTGAATACAATGGCACGTTGATCAATCTTTTGGATACACCTGGTCACAAGGATTTTGCTGAAGATACTTTCAGAACCCTCACTGCCGTTGATAGCGTGATACTGGTGGTGGATAGTGTAAATGGGGTGGAGGAACAAACCAGGCGGCTGATGCAGGTGTGCAGGATGCGCAAAACACCGGTGATCGTATTTATCAATAAGCTGGACAGGGACGGGAAGAACAGGTTTGATCTTTTGGAAGAAATTGAAAAGGAATTGTCGATCTCATTGCATCCCATGACCTGGCCCATCAACCAGGGAAAGGATTTCAAGGGTGTGTATGATCTTCATAACAAAAGCCTGCGCCTGTTTACCGCCGGAGGTAAGGCCAGTGAAGAGGATACCATTTCTATTTCAGATATTGGTTCCGGTATTTTAGATGAGAAGCTTGGCGATAGAGATGCGGCAACTTTACGGGAGGATGTGGAATTGATAGAAGGGGTGTATGGAAGCCTGGATGCGGAAGATTATTTAAAAGGAGATGTGGCACCGGTTTTCTTTGGAAGCGCCATTAATAATTTCGGGGTGAAGGAAATGCTGGATACATTTATCCGTATTGCCCCCAAACCGCGCAGCCGTGAAACCAATACAAGAACGGTTGGAGTGGATGAAGATAAATTCAGCGGATTCATTTTTAAGATACATGCCAACCTTGATCCCAAACACCGTGACAGGATCGCCTTTCTCCGTGTTTGTTCCGGCAGGTTTGAAAGAAATAAATATTTTCACCATGTGCGGTTAAACAAGGACGTTAGGTTCAGCAATCCTTATTCCTTCCTGGCACGCGAAAAAAATGTGGTGGAGGATGCCTATCCCGGCGATGTGGTGGGCTTATTTGATACCGGTAATTTTAAGATAGGGGATACGCTTACTGAAGGGGAGGATCTTTTCTTCACCGGCATTCCTTCTTTTTCACCCGAAATATTCAAGGAGGTGGTGAATAAGGATCCGATGAAAACAAAGCAGCTGGAAAAAGGGTTGTTGCAATTGACCGATGAGGGTGTTGCACAATTGTTCACCCAGTTTGGCGGAAATAAAAAGATCATTGGTTGCGTGGGTGAACTCCAGTTTGAAGTGATCCAGTACCGTTTATTACACGAGTACGGAGCCTCTGTGGTGTTTAATTCCATGCCTTTTTATAAAGCCTGCTGGATCACCAGTAATGACCCCAAAAAACTGGAAGAATTCACCCGTTTCAAATCATCCAATATCGCCACCGACAAAGACGGCCACCTGGTTTACCTGGCACAAAGCGAATGGTATTTGAATACGGAAAGAACCAATAACCCCGGGATCGAATTTCATTTTACCAGTGAGATACATAAGTAGGAGGAGGAGTCGCGCGTCCATAGCCGGCGGTTCAAAGTTCAAAGTTTAAAGTTCAAAGTCGGTAAACTACAGAATGGAGTATCCTTCGATTACCTGAATGAGTATTGCGTATCAAGTCTCCAATCCCAGAGCATGATATAAACTACGTGCATTAAACAACCCGACTCAAGACTCAAGACTCAGCGTAAGATATAAACTACAAATTTTAAACGACCCGACTTTGAACTTTGAACTTTAAACTTTGCACTCCTGCCTCCCGACTCAAACCCCGCCCGCCTATCTCCCAAAATGCAACCCATAGCTCTCTTGCGCCAGCACATCTTTCCATTGCTCAATTAATCTTTTGTATGCCCTTCCCACATCAGTGATCTTGCGGTCCAGGTCATACAGTCCCAGCTCATTCACATGGCCATTATCTTCACGGAGGGCCGTATCCCAGTCCACCTGATGGGTAAGACTATACCAGGTAAATCCAATTACCGGAACGCCATCCTGGATCAGCCTGTAGAGATTGGCCCATTGCTTCCAGAGCCATTCAACGCTTCCCGGCATTTTCATATTGGTTTCCGTGTGCATGATGGGAAGCTTGTAACGGTTATAATACTGGTTGGTGATGGTATAATATCCAAAGATCTCACCTGCAGCGCAGGTAGTGCCGTTTGGCAAAACCAGGTGTTCATTGGTCATGTAATAATCATTGCCCATGATGCATTTTGCCATCACCTGGTTTTCTGCGAACCAGTGATATTCTTCTTTTGTCATTCCGTTTTCGATCAGGTAATCATACATCATCACCCGGATTGGATATCCATAGGTAAGATCCAGTGAAAGAAATCTTTTCTGGTTAAGGAATTTGGCTCTTGCCAGTACTTCGGGCCGAACCGGATGAAAATATTCCGAAGATTCACTTTGAATGAAGATGGCATCAGGCTGTACTTTGAGTATCTCATGCATGGCCAGTACATTGGCTTTGCAAAGATGTTTCAGTGCAGTAACAAATGCCCTGTCATCGCTCAGGCATTCATTCCACCATCCATACTGGGCAGAGAACATGGCCGTGATAAATATTTCATTGATGGGGGTATAATATTGCAGGTAAGGAAACCGGTGTGCGAAAGCACTTGCATACTCTGCAAAGTATTGTGGGAAATCCGGGTTTTGAAAATTTCCCAGCCATTCGGGCAGACCAAAATGGCACAGGTCAACGATGGGAATAATATTGAGCTCTTTTATTTTATGAAAGGTGTTGTCGGTAAAAACCCAGTCGTACCGGCCGGGTCCTGTATGGGTGTTATAGTAGGGGGTGCCGTATCTCAAAAATGAAATACCCAGATCGTTTACCAGTTCAAAATCCGTTTGCCAGTGTTCATAATGTCCGCATTTTTCCATCTCATCCACTCTCTTCATGCTGCCATCAGGAAGTTTGATCATTGGATAACTGTTTTCAATACCGGTTGCGAACATGAA
>CAMPIQ010000148.1 GCA_946886475.1 uncultured Chitinophagales bacterium
TGATACAGCTTCCTTCTTTAGTTTTTATGATATCACTGAAAAATTCGCGATCGTTATAGGATTGCTGAGTTTTGGATTAATTGAAGGCATTACCCATTCCATGCGTAATTCCCTTCTTGCGCTCATCCTTTTCTTTGTACTTGGTTTCATTATGTTATTATTAACGGCACGGGCACAGAAAAACAATTAAGATGAATTTATATAGCATTAATACAGGTTACTTCAAATTGGATGGCGGCGCCATGTTTGGCGTTGTTCCCAAAAGCATCTGGAATAAAATAAATCCGGCCGATGAAAATAATCTTTGTTCCTGGGCACTCAGGAGCCTGCTGATAGAGGATGGCGACCGCCTGATTTTAATTGATAATGGATTAGGCGATAAACAGGATCAGAAATTCTTCGCACATTATCATTTACATGGTGAAGACAGCCTCGACAAATCGCTTGCAAAACATGGCTTTCACAAAAAGGATATCACAGATGTTCTGCTGACCCATTTACATTTTGACCATTGTGGCGGATCAATTGTGCGCAAAGGAAATAAACTGGTGCCGGCATTTGAAAATGCCAGGTATTGGAGCAATGCACAACACTGGGACTGGGCCGTACACCCAAATGACAGGGAGAAGGCATCTTTTTTAAAGGAAAATATTCTTCCGGTCCAGGAAAGTGGCCAGCTGAATTTTGTTGTACTTACGCAAACTGAATCGCCATCATTGGTTTTAGAAACCGCGGCCTTCACAGATTCCATTTCTTTGAGAATGGTTAACGGCCATACGCAATCCATGATGTTGCCACAAATAAGATATAAGGATAAAACCATTGTTTACATGGCTGACCTTTTGCCTTCTGCCGGACACATTCCTATTCCTTATGTAATGGCTTACGATATGTTTCCGCTAACCACCCTAAATGAAAAGAAAATGTTCCTGAAAGAAGCCGTGGAAAATAATTTTATATTATTCTTTGAGCACGATGCTTCAATGGAATGCTGTACCCTGCAACAAACAGAAAAAGGAGTGAGAATGGAAAATTCATTCCGTCTGGAAGAACTTTAAACCTTTAACCTGAATCCTATTTCAACACCTCCAAAGGATACCTCAGATTCTTATACCCCATCATATCAACTTTAATACTGCCGATCAGTATCCGGCTTTCGATCCGTACAGGCAGGCGGTTGGCATCATCACTCACCCAAACCGTCATGTTTTCGCCACCCGAAAAAATGGTTCCTTCAACAAGCAGGGGTTTGAATTTAATGGCGTTGAATTTCCCATAACGCGTTTGCACCTGTTCTTTTCCCATATAACGGACATATAAAGGATGTACTTCATTTTCCAGGAACATCTGGAAAGGGATCTTATCGCCTTTTTTGTACTTATTAAAATCTATATTCCTGGCATAGTAAACAGAACTCAGAACATCCTGTACACAGGCAGGCACTTTATACTGTGCGCTGTCGGTGGTTGCAATTTGTTTATCCTGGTTAAAGCTTACGGTTTCCTTTTTCCTTGTATTGCCTTCTTCCACTTCGCGGTAAAATTTCAAAGGGAGCATGGAGGATGTATCAATATAAGTTTCATAGCGGTCGCGAACCCTGTAGATCCAGTCGTATTTACTATTTGAGCGGCCGGTTCCTGTTATATGATAAACAACTTTTCCATTTAACTTGTCAATCGAAGTAGAAAAGGCAGCAGAACCTGCATTCACATACATGCCGGCAACATTATAATACACAATAAAACCAATCTGCTCGCCATGCTGAGTAGTACTGTTCTTTATTCCGCAAAAATCATTTTGCGCTTGAGCATGTACATTGGCAAGCATCAACAGGATACAGGCAGGAATAAATTTAAATTTGTTCATTCTTTTTTTTAAAAACCCTCAGGTTCAGGATCAGCAGACTGCCTGCAATGGCAGGTAAAATTAAATTAATGAACCAGACCGTAACAGATGTTAAGCTGATACCAAGCAAATTAACTGAGAACAAACCCACCAGCTGGATGCTGACCTCATTTCTTAATCCCACTTCCACCAGTGCAATGGAAGGGATAACTGACATGGCCAGCAATACAACACTCATTACAGACATGATAGTGACAGTATCTACGTTCACTTCAAATAATTTAAACAGCAAAAAGTACTGAATAAGAAAAATAAAATACCTGATCAACGACAGGAAAATCAATCTTAACAAAAGCTGAGCATGGAATAGCTTCAATGCTTCTACCAGGTAAAGATATCTTTCGGCCCTTATCCATCTTCTGAACAATTTTACTACGCCGGAAACATTGAAAAATATCAAAGAAATGATCACTCCTGCTATAATCACCCCATAGAGAATGAACTGGTACCAGATCCTTATTCCTTCAATCTGGCTGATAAGCTGATTCTTTAACAGGATCATTCCAATTATTCCGGCAAATATGGTAACCAGAAGCTGCGCCATACTGGCAACAACGGTAACGGAAATGATCCGCAAACGGCTACCTTCGGGCATATACAGCATCCGGCCAACGTATTCTCCTATCCTGTTTGGCATGGTAACAGAAATGGAAACGCCCGACAACACAGCTTTAAAAGCAAGCATAAACCGGATAGGATACGTAGTATTCACTGAAATTTTCCACTTGAATGCTTCCAGTCCCCAGTTCACAGGTATAAGAAAAATAGCGCCTGCCAGGTAAACTATCTTAAAAGAACTGAACGACTGCTTTATCTGCTGCCATGAAGTTTCAAGATGTGGTTGTTTTATGATCTGCTGATAGATGGAAAATGCAAGCCAGGCAAACAATAAAGGACCCAGGAAATAATTGATAAAGATTTTGATATTTTTGTTCAGCTGCATGTGCAGTAAAAATAACCACCTCCTTGCAAAAGCCAGTGATAATATTGGGTATTGATCCGGGAACCCTTGTAATGGGTTATAGTGTAATTGAAGCGCATAAAAATCAATTCATCATCAGGACAATTGATGTGCTCAGGCTTTCTTCAAAAAAAGATCATTACCAGCGATTACAATTGATCCATAAAAGGATCTCCGAACTGGTGGATGAATTTTCACCAGATGAATTTGCTATTGAAGCACCCTTCTTTGGAAAAAATGTTCAAAGTATGCTGAAGCTGGGAAGGGCCCAGGGCGTGGCTATAGCAGCTGCCATGAATAAAAACATACCCGTAACCGAATATGCACCTAAAAAAGTAAAACAATCTATCACGGGTAATGGAAATGCAGATAAGGACCAGGTATGGAAAATGTTGCAAAGAATAACCGCACTTCCTGACAAACCAAAATTCTATGATGCCACAGATGCACTGGCAGTAGCCATTTGCCACCATTACGGAAGCAGGAGTATAGAAAAAATGCCGGGAGCAAAAAAATCAAAATCAAAAAGCGGCTGGGAACAATTCATTGCAAACAATCAACACCGGGTAGGTTAACTTATTTATCCGTTCATCAGTTCACTGGTCACAGATGCTCCAGCAACCTTGACTGCACCCGCTTCAATTCTTCATCGGACAACTTCATTTTTGGTTGCGTGAAATTCAGGTCATTGGCTGTGTTGACAGGTATCAGGTGCATATGCGCATGAGGAACTTCTATTCCAACCACACTAATGCCGCACCGGTTGCACCTGAATGCCTTTTCAATAGCTTTAGCAATTGGTTTGGCAAACACCAGCATTTCAGATAAATAAGCGTCATCAAGATCAAACAAATTGTCTGTCTCATTTTTCGGGATGACCAGCGTATGGCCTTCCCTTAATGGAAATATGTCCAGAAAGGCATAGAACTTTTCATTCTCTGCAATTTTATACCCCGGGATTTCTCCTGAAATGATCTTCGAAAATATGGTCATGGGAGTTTGTTGAATGATGTGATCATGAAATTACAAACAGTGAGGCATAAATCAATTATATGGTTTATGCAGGTTCACCATCACATCATTCAACTAACAGTTTAAAGAGAAATATCCTCAACCTTGAATTTGATCAAACCGGCCGGAGCGGTTACCTCGGCAACTTCACCAATGTGTTTGCCAAGCAGGCCCTTTCCTATTGGAGAAGTATAGGATATTTTGCCGGCTTTGAGATCGGCTTCCTTTTCGCTAACAATCTGGTAGGTTACCTGCTTTTTGGTATTCATATTTGTTACTTTAACCTTGGTTAAAATAGAAACTTTGCTGGTATCAATTGTAGCCTCATCAATAATGCGTGCAGTTGCAATCTGTCCTTCAAGATTTGCAATCTTTGCTTCCAGTAAACCCTGTGCTTCTTTGGCAGCATCATATTCTGCATTTTCCTTCAGGTCGCCTTTTTCTCTTGCCTCAGCAATTGCCCTGGAGGCCGCAGGACGCTCAACAGATCTCAGCTGCTGCAACTCCGACTTCATTTGCTCAAGGGTTTCTTTGGTCACGTATTGTATTCCACTCATAAGTACTCCTTTTTAGGGATAAATGAAAAAAATAGCAACGCTTCGGTATTGAACCAAAGCGTTGCCTCATAAAAGTAAAGATAATTATTATTGGTAAATGAACGAGTCTGCCCTTAAATTAGTTAGTTTCCCGATATAAGCACCTTTTGGCGAACAACTTTGTGACTCGATTTGATTTCAATGATATAGATGCCATCCTGCCATTGACCGGTGTTGAGTTTCCAGCTGTTTATTCCTTTCTGAAGGTCCATATCATTTGATTTTACAAGCACCCCGGTACTGTTATAGATCTCAATCCTGGCTTCGGCATTCTGATCATTGATATAATCGATCTGCAGCCAGTTCTTTGCGGGGTTTGGAAACACTCTGACGCCTTCATTCGGCTTCAGCACCAGCTTTGTGGTATTGGAATATTGAACCGATCCGTTTTCCATAACGGTTTTCAGTCTGTAATAAACATATGGACTGAAAAGCGCGGACACATCATCGCCAAAGTTGTAGGTGTTATCAGAAACTGAAGGATTAGTTACCTGCACCTTTGCTAAAGATTCAAAATTTCTACCATCAAGACTTCTTTCAACATAAAAATATCTGGTGGTATTATTTGACATGGTTAACCAGGAAAGTTGTGATTTATTTTTTACAAGCTCACCTTTAAAATAACCAAGCTTGCTGGACATGGGGATACAGGAGGCATCAAAAATAACCATAACTGTATCGGCTGCAAAGGGCGTACATCCATCAAGTAATTGTTGTGATACGATATAGGTACCCGGCTCGTCAACGGTTATAGATGGCCCTGAAGATGTACCGAAAATATGACCATCCGGGGTTGACCAGGTATAAACAGATGCGGAACTTGGATTGGTTACATTGATCTCACTCACTCCTTTTACACCACAAAAAATGGGTACGTCAGCCATTGCCTGAACTGCCGGTGCAGTAAAGAAATCAAATGGCCCTATAAAATCTTTTAACTCTGAACTGAATGAAGTTGAAGTTCTGGTTTTCACCAATATTCTTCTGAATGGAAGTCCGCAGGCACTGCCACCCAATAAGGTCATTGGATCAAGTCCCAGTTTGGTAAGATTTACTGAGAATTCCATGAATTGCCTGGATGCATAGGTGGTTTTCAGGTTATTTCCACCATCAATAAATCCATAGGGACCGGCCCAGGTATTGTTTCCACTTTGCAAACCTGTATAATAATCACCGGCTGTTTTCGGGCGGATATTGGCATAGCCAAATTGCGCACCTGTGCTTGCGCCAACAAAATCACCTATCCAGTCAAATCCTGAAGGAGTAATGTCCATGGAATTTTTGTCGATCCAGATCCTGGCTTCAATAGCTGTAAGTGAGGAACTGCTGTATTCGGCAGTAAAGATCACATCACCGGGTGCTATCACATTTCCAAGCTTATCAAATTTCCATGAAGTATGTCCGGCATCCGGACCATAGTTGCTGAACGCCCCCGTAGAACGGTTATAAAATATGTCGGTCTGGTATAATTCGAAATCAAAATAACGGTTACCTGTAGTTCCCTGTAATGACATCCCACCCATAAACCAGAGTGAATCTGATTTGGAAGATCCGGCTCTTTTTACATGGATCATCATTTCAGCAATATCATTCTTATCAAGCACCGATGTAATACCGCCTTCCCAGTCAGCAGGGCTGTCGCCATTTTTATTACTTAGCACAAAAGCTGTTGAATCGCCACCGGCCTGACCGTTATAGTCACGGATATAAACCGCATCGATCCACAACCTGTTATTGACTATGGAAAATTGGGGTACCCGCATGGTGCGGTAGAAAGGTAATTTTCTAAAATTGGGATCAATGAGATACCTGGCCATCATAGAAGCGGCACCGGTGGTATCAATTACAAATTGTCCTGTTCCGGGTGAACCGTTGGTGAACCAGTCGTCGTTACCCGACTGCATAAAACCATTATAAAAATTTGCCCTCAGGTCCGCATCCACTCCAAAGCCGGCTTTAACAACAGGAGTTGTGATCTGGCTTTTAAGTGAAAGGCTGGTTATAAGAGCAAATAGGAGTAGAAATGTTTTCATAGCATAGGTATTGGTTAGCAAAAAGGAAACGGGCTATGCCCGTTACCTTAGCCTCTTTGTACTATGCGAACAGATTCCACAGCAGAATGTTCTGTAGTGCCATCTGTTTTTACAGCTTTTACCCTGTAATAAATAGTACCGGGAAAAATATTGTTGTCATTCATTTTATAATTTGATGAACCATTGAAGCCGCATGAATTTACCGGCTCAAAGAATTCTCCATCATAAGAACGTTCAACAATAAAATGATCGATCTGGTTGTCGGCAACTGACCAGGAAATATTCACGCCTGCCTTACCCTGACGGTGAACACGCAGGAAATTAAAACATTCATTATACACCTGGCTTACTGATTCAGACTTTTCATTCAATTCATTCTGAGTAGCGATGGTTGAAGAAGAAGCCATCAGTAAAAAAGCTAAAAAAGAAAAAGAAATAAGTGTTTTCATAAGGGTTGTTTTTCAGGTATAAAATTAGGCAGACCCGCTTTGTTAAAGAATAGTAAAATAGCTTTTTTTGCATGAATGATCCCTTGTGAAAGCCTGCATTTCAACAGGTTGAATCATGTACCTTTTCCCTAAAACAATCGTAATTTTTCAAGCAATATTTCCGACATACGTTTAAAAGCTTCATTACTATAGCCTGCTATATGAGGAGTAATTATAACGTGAGGGTGACTGGCCAGGTATTCCAGCTGTTCTTTTTCGGCAGGGTCATATGAGGATAATTTTTCATTTTCCAGCACATCAAGGGCCGCACCTGCGATCTTTTCCTGCTTCAGTGCATTGATCAACGCCCCGGTATCTGTAACCGGCCCCCGGCAGGTGGTTATAAAAAATGGCTTTTGTTCCAGCCGGCTGAAAAAATCTTCATCCGCCATATGTTTTGTTTCGCTGGTAAGAGGAACATGGAAACTGATTACATCTGCATAGCGGCATATATGTTCCATTTGCACTTCCCTGATAAAACCTCCACCGAAACCATCTTTAAATTTATCATAGGCCAGGATGGTAACATTAAAAGGCTGGAGTAGCCTGGCAAAGGCCGACCCGGTATTGCCATAACCAATGATCCCGACGGTTTTTCCGGTTAATTCCATCCCCGTGTTTTCCGTTCTCAGCCACTGGCCGTTTTTTATTTCCCTGAAAGATTTTGATACATTGTTCATAAGATTGAGCACCAGAGCCAGGGCATGCTCTCCCACTGCATTGCGGTTACCTTCAGGTGTGCTGATACACTGAATGCCTTTTTGGGCGGCATATGCGGTATCTATCAGTTCCATTCCGCTACCCAGCCTGCCAATCCATTTTAATAAAGGAGCATGGTCCATTAAATATTTATCAATTGATATGCGGGTGGTTACCACCAGTCCTTCAATATCCGAAACAAGGTTCACCAGTTCCCCGTAAACAATGCCCGGCATATATACCACTTCATATCCGTGGGCCTGAAATTTTTCTATAAGCAATGAAGGCACAGGCGATGCTATCAATATTTTTCTTGTAAGGCTCATTTCATTTCAAAGCTCAGGTTAGCAAAATCATTTACCGTTAATTGCTCGGCCCTTTTATCGAATACAGGTTGTTGCAAAAATTCAGGACTGAATAGTTGTTTGCAGGCATTCCGCAAGGTTTTCCTTCTTTGCCCAAAAGCGGTTTTAACCAGTGTAAAAAAAGATGAACGGTCCCTGATGGTTAATTTTTCTTTCCGGGGCAATAATTTAATAACCCCGCTTTTTACTTTGGGAGGCGGCACAAAACTGTTTTCATTTACATCAAACAGGTAAGTCACATCAAAATAAGCCTGGATCAGTACACTGGTCACACCATACACCTTACTTCCTTCCCTGGCTGCTACACGCTGGGCCACTTCCTTCTGGAACATCCCAATCACACATTGCACATCATCTTCCCATTCCAGGATCTTAAATAGTATTTGTGTAGAGATATTATAAGGGAAATTGCCAACCACTGTAAATGGCGCATCAAAAGGTTTACCGGCGTCCAGGATGCTTTGATGTATGATGCTGTTTTCAAGAGCGGGATAGGTTTTCTTCAAAAAAATCACTTTCTCATCATCTATCTCAATGGATTTGAAGTCAGTGTTGGGAATGTTGATCAGGTACTTGGTCAGTGCCCCGCCACCGGGACCAACTTCCAGCAGGCGGGTGAAGCTGCATTCCTGTAAAGCATCAACTATTTTCCTGCAGATGTTTTCATCTTTGAGAAAATGCTGGCCAAGGGATTTTTTAAGGGTGTACATTTCAGGCAAATTTACTGTAAAAGAAACCCTCCATGTGGAGGGTTTCTTTTCTTGCCTGATTAGTTGACTTGTAGGTCAGTTAATGTCAGGGAGCTTTAATAACTAGTTAATTTGTCAACTATCAATTTATTGCTTTAATAACTTCTGTTTCCATTGTTCATTGCCTATAATCG
>CAMPIQ010000149.1 GCA_946886475.1 uncultured Chitinophagales bacterium
AACTTTGAACTTTCAACTACACTGTCCCTAAAACCTCTTCAAATAATACGGCAGCACCGCTCTCCAGGTATTCCAGTCGTGTGGCCATTCCTCTCCCCATATATCTAATTCATAGTTGATGTTCTTATTGTAAAGGATGCCGGCGAACCTCCTGCTTCCATCAGGATCTTCATAAGGTCCGCTCCCTGAAAATATATGAATATGCTTACTCCTCCTGATCTGTTCTAAAATAGCGTGATCTTCAAGGTTAGGCATATAATGTTGAGGGCTGTTGAAATATACATCCTCATCAAAAAAACCCTTTGTGTATTCGGTAAGGTCGTATACCCCGCTCATAGCAATAACTCCATTGATCAGGTAGGGGCGTTGTAAAAAAAGATTCATGCTATGGAGCGCACCAAATGATGCCCCGCAAATGATGATGGGTGTCTCCTGGCTTGTTTCGGATTTAATAAAAGGGATCACTTCCTGAAACACGTATTCATTAAACTGACGGTGGCGCATCACCTTATGTTTAGGGTCCATATGAGGATTGAGCCAGCTCTCATTATTGATGCTGTTGATGGAAAATACCTTTACCTTCCCGCTATTGACCGGTTCACTCAGGGCATCCATCAGTTGGAATCTTTCATATTCCAGATAATCAGCCGCTGCTGTGGGTACAAGCAACAGTGCAAATCCATAATGGCCGTATATGGCAACAGGCATTTCCTTACCTAATCTTTCACTGAACCAGGAAGTGATCTTTCTTTCCATTTTTTCAAAATAATATTGTCAGAATTACTTGATCTGAAACAAACAAATGGCGGCCAAGTTACATTTTAAACCAGCCATCACAAGTAAAAACACTTAATTATCCTAAGTTTATTCTTCTTTTCGTATTGCTAAAAAGGTAAATATGTACTTTCGGACTTCCTATTCAGGCTTCAATGAAGAACCAACCAGACTCGATACTGCCAGCAATAAAAACGCTATCATCTTTTACGGATGAGGAAGCTTTTAGCCTTATCCTAAATAACCTCCAGGATACATTTATTTTAGTTGACCGTGATCTTAAGATCATAACCGTAACAGAACAAAGCAAAATAAAAATAAAGCAATATTTCAATGTTGAAATGTTTGCCGGCATAAGTGTACTTGATCTCGCCAAAAAGGATCGTATTCCTTTCATCCGGGACCTTTGCAATGATATTTTAACAGGCGGACAGGAAAGAACAGTTGAGTCTGAGGTCAGTAATATTGGCGAAAACATTATTCTTAAAACAAATTTCAAAGCTGCCAAAAATGAGAAGGGAGAAATAGTTGGCGTTATCATTACTTCGAGGGAAATAACAGCGGAAAGAATTGCAGCCCAAAATTTAAAAAAGGCAGAAGAAAGGTGGCGTTTTGCATTGGAAGGGGCGCAGCAGGGCGTATGGGACTGGAATTTGGAAACGGGTGAATGTTTTTATTCTGAAGGATATAAAAAACTATATGGTTATAAACCCCATGAATTAAATAACCTGATCAGTGAATGGGAATCCCTTATACATCCGGAGGACAGGGAGGCAATGAAAAAGGCCATTGCCGAACACCTTGCAGGGCCGGGACTATTTCATGAAAGTACATACCGTATCATAACAAAGGATGGTAAGTTAAAATGGATCCTTGCCAGGGGAATGATCATAGAACATAACCAGGAAGGGAAACCCATCAGGATGATCGGCACACACACGGATATTACCGAACAGGTTGTATCACGTGAAAGCATCAGGTTCTCCGAACAGAATTATAAAAATCTGTTCCAGGCCAATCCACTACCCTGCTGGATCTACGATGCTGAAACGTATAATTTCCTTGAAGTAAACGAAGCAGCTGTACGCCACTATGGAATCTCAAAAGAAGAATTTTTAACCCTGAATGTTTACAATATCCATAGTGGGGATTTTTTTGAAGAACTCGACAAGCGTCTGATCAGGGAATCTAACACCCCTTCCCTTTCCATCAATAACTGGAAACACGTTAAAAAAAATGGTGAGGAAAAATATGTTGATCTTAGTATCAACTCCATTCAATACAATAACAGGAATGCAAAACTGGTGGTAATAAATGATGTTACATCCAGGGTGGAACTGCAAAGAGCCCAGAAAATATCTGAAGAACAATTAAGAAAAAGCAATGAAAGATTCGAACTGGCCAGCATGGCCACTTCAGATGCCATTTATGACTGGGATCTGTTGAAGAATGAAATATTCTGGGGAGAAGGCATGCAAACTTTATTTGGATTTGCACCCCAGGAAGTGACCATCACCATGTGGGAAGATCTTTTGCATCCTGAGGACAGGCCCCATATTATTGAAAGTTTATCCAGGGCATTAATAAACCAAACCAAGTGGCAACATAATTACAGATTTGCCGACGCCTGGGGCAACTACCGGTATGTACTTGACCGGGGATTCATTTCCCGCGATGAGAATGGGAATACCATCAGAATGATCGGCTCATTGCAGGATATAACGGACCTGAAACAAAAAGAAAGTGAATTGCTGGCAAGTAATGAACGGTATAACTATGTTACACAGGCCACTTCTGATATTATCTGGGACTGGGATATTATCAACAAAAAAGTTTTATGGTCGGATAATTATCAAAAAATAATGGGATGGCCGCTTCCTGAAAATAACACTTTTGACCTTGAGATGGGAACCAGTTTAATTCACCCTGACGACCGGGAAAATATTACCAAAAAAGTTTCAGAAACCATCAGCAATCCCAATAAAGATTACTGGCAGGGAAAGTTCAGGTATTTAAAATCTGATGGAAGTTATTGTCATGTTTATGACAGGGGCTATATCATACGCAATGAAAATAAAGAAGCCATAAGAGTTATTGGCGCCATGCAGGATATCACTGAAAGAAACTATTATGAACAGCTGGTTTCTCTGGAAAGACAGGTATTCCAAATGTCGACCAATCTTAATATTTCATTACAACAATTGACCGACACATTATTAAAAGGAATTGAAAATATACATCCCGGATCTTTTACATCTGTGATATTATTGAATGAAGATATAGTAGAACCGCTATCAGCACCAACACTTCCTGCAGCATTCACAGATTCGGTGCGCGGGTTGAAACTAAGCCGGGTTAATGCAGCTGCCCAGGGCAATACATTATTTACTACCAATCCGGTTTTTGCCTATGACATTGACAATGATCCATTGTGGAAGGATTATAAATACCTTACGGCTGCATTTGGATTTAAAGCCTGCTGGTCCCTTCCCATCATTCACAGTTCGGGAAAGATCATGGCCTGGTTTTCAATGTACTTTAAAGAAATAAAAAAACCTTCCGATATTGAACTTGATACACTTCACAGGGTAAGCAATATTGTGAGGATACTGATGGAACACTTCTGGTCTATTGAAGAGATCAAAAAAGTAAACCAGCGCTTTGATATCATGATGAAAGCCACACACGACCTGGTGTGGGACTGGGACCTGAAAAAGAACATTATATATCGGGATAGTATCGGGTTGCAGAATGTATATGGTATGGATGACAATAAGAGTGTGGAAACATTACACGCGTGGACCCAACGAATCCATCCTGCCGATCAGAAAAGATTTGAAAAAATAATTTCCGAGATATTGAAGTCGAAAGTTCAAAACACCTTTGATATTGAATATAGATTCCTCAGAGATGATGGAACCTATTCTCATGTATATGACAGGGGCATGTTGCTCCGCGACCATGAAGGCAACCCGGAAAGAATGATCGGTGCCGCCCAGGATATCACCGTAAGAAAAAAACTGGAGCAGGAGTTATTGCAGAATGAGCTGGAACGCCAGAAAGCCATCAATCAGGCTACTGTTGATACACAGGAGCAGGAAAGAAGCGAGATAGGCAAAGAATTGCACGACAATGTAAACCAGGTACTCACCACCACCAAACTATATCTTGATCTTGCCCTGAGTAATTCAGAACTTAAGGATGACCTGATCAGCAAATCGACAAAGAACATCATTAGTGTAATCAATGAGATCCGGCAATTGTCCAGATCCCTGATGGATCCCAGTATAGGAGATCTCGGACTTATTGATTCTATCAACGACCTCATTGAAAATATCAATCTTACACGCAAATTGCATGTAAATCTTACTGCAGATAAGCATATCGAAGCTTTACTGACCAATAACCACCGGTTAACCGTATTCAGAATCATTCAGGAAGCTTTGAACAATGCCATCAAACATGCAAAAGCTTCGGTGGTAAATATCACGATCAGTAAAAATAAGGATTTGGCTACGGTCATTATTGATGATAATGGCATCGGCTTCGATCCTGAATTGGTAAAAAAAGGAGCCGGATTAAAGAACATCCAGAACAGGATCTATTTAATCAACGGCACGCATCATATTTCAAGCAAACAAGACAAAGGTTGTAAAATAACAATCAGCTTTCCACTCAATAAAAACCAGTAAAGAAAATGGAAAAAATCACGATCCTTATTGCAGACGACCACACCCTGGTGAGAGAAACATGGAGTTTTATCCTCAACACAGACCCTCGATTCAAAGTAATTGCAGAAAGTGGCAGTGGTGAAGATGCAGTTGAGCTGGCTAAACAGCTCAGGCCGAATATCGTTATCATGGATATCAATCTTCCGGGAATGAATGGCATTGAAGCTACGCAGCTAATCAGGAAGTATTCACCAGGGTCACGTATTCTTGGTGTATCACTGCATACCCAGCCCACCTATGCAAGAAAGATGATCCAGAAAGGTGCTATGGGTTATGTAACCAAAAATTCATCCAGGGAAGAAATGTTCAAGGCTATCATGGAGATCCAGAACGGAAGGAAGTATATCTGTGAAGAGATCAAAAACATCCTGTCTGAACAGGTGATCAGCGGTGAAGACAATCAGGGCGGATTGAATTCTTTATCGCAAAGAGAGATAGAGATCATCACGTTTATCAAAAAAGGAAATTCATCCAAAGAAATTGCGGACGCACTGAATATCTCTGTAAAAACAGTGGAGGTACACCGCTATAATATCCTTAAAAAACTCAATCTTAAGAATGCTGCTGCATTGGTGAATTTCATCAACAACAGCCAGCTTGATTTTGAGAATTGATATGGCATAATATTTTTATCCGGGAAGCAACATGGCTTACTAACCGGCTCAACCTTACTGTTGAAGCCTGATATGAACCTGTTGTTTATTCCCTGCAGTGGCGGAAAATTGCAGTGGATAAAAATTCACTGCAGATGGAAAATGAAAGGATAAGAGTCATTATTGTAGACGACCATAAGATGGTAAGAGAAACATGGCGGATGCTGCTGGATGGCTATCAGCAGGTATTTGTTATTAAAGAATGTAATTCCGGTACTGAAGCCATCAATGAAGCCCCTGCCCTGGATCCGCATGTGATATTAATGGATATTAATATGACACCCGTAAATGGTTTTGAGGCCACCAGAAAAATATTGAAATCTTCTCCCCATATAAAGATCATTGGCATGTCTGTAAATAACCAGCCCGGTTATGCCCGAAACATGATGCAGCTAGGCGCCCGTGGCTACATGACAAAGAATTCATCCCGCGAAGAAATGATCAGGGCCATAAAAGAGGTAATGAAAGGAAAGACCTATATCTGCCATGAGGTCTGGAATAAGATGAGTGGAAATATGTAGATAGCGTTTAAAATTTAAAGTTCAAAGTTTAAAGTTCAAAGTCAGCGTACTCAATCCGGGTAGTTTTTTCGCTTTGCTTGTATTGATCCTCTTAATTCCTTGATTTCAGGTTCATGGCTTTGAACTCCTGGAAACCATCTAACGGCAACCGAAGGAAAACGTTGAATTTAGTTCACCGACTTTGAACTTTGAACTCCCGACTCCCGACTATAGACTCAAGACTCCAGAACTCCAGGACGCCCTCCTCCTTCCTCCCGACTCTTTTCTTTACCTTTGCCCACCAATTTTAAAATGAGCATGAGCAATTCGTTGTCAAAGAATTTTGAACCGCAACAGGTTGAGGAAAAATGGTATAGCCATTGGATGAAAAAGGGATATTTCAGCAGTACCCCCGATGAAAGACCTCCATTTACGGTTGTTATTCCACCCCCTAATGTTACAGGTGTGCTCCATATGGGACATACCCTCAACGAAACCGTGCAGGACGTACTGGTGCGCAAGGCCAGGATGAGCGGATTCAATGCCTGCTGGGTGCCTGGCAGCGACCATGCTTCTATTGCCACTGAAGCTAAAGTGGTTCAGATGCTGGAAAAAGAAAAAGGGATTTCCAAGCAGGATATTTCCAGGGAGGAATTTCTGAAACATGCTTTTGAATGGAAAGAAAAATACGGCGGCATCATCTATCACCAGATCAAAAAGCTGGGATGCAGCGTGGACTGGGACCGTGTAACATTTACAATGGACGACCATTATTACAAAGCTGTCATCCATGTATTTATTGATCTCTATAATAAAGGACTGATCTACCGCGGTGCCCGCATGATCAACTGGGATCCTTCTGCAAAAACCGCTTTGAGTGATGAAGAAGTGGAGTACAGGGATGTGGAAGGGAAGCTGTATTATATAAAGTACAGAATCGCTGGAAATTCAAAGTCCAAAGTTCAAAGTTCAAAGCCAGCGTCCGAAAGCCGGGAAAACTTTTCTGTAAACGACCCGACTTTGAACGCTGAACCGGGAACTGATGACTATATCATCATCGCCACTCAACGCCCCGAAACCATCATGGGAGATACGGCGGTTTGCGTAAATCCGGAAGATAAACGGTATAAACATCTCAAAGGGAAGCAAATCATCGTTCCACTGGTGAACCGGGAAGTGCCTGTGATCTTTGATGACTATGTTGATCCCGCATTTGGAACGGGTGCACTAAAAGTAACACCGGCTCACGATATCAATGATTACAATCTTGGACTGAAACATAATTTACCCGCCATCGATACATTGAATGAAGATGGAACACTCAGTGAAGCGGCTGAAGTGTTTGTTGGTATGGACAGGTTTGAAGCAAGAAAGAAAGCCATTGATCAATTGAAAGCGGAAGGTTTGCTGGTGAAGGAAGAAGTTTACCAGACAAGACTTGGCTTTTCACAAAGGACCAATGCAGTAATTGAACCGCGGATATCTACACAATGGTTTGTAAGTATGCGCGAACTCGCCGATAAAGCATTGCAGGCTGTGGTAAATGGAGAAGTAAAGATCCATCCGGAAGAAAGATTCCTGGCAACCTATAAATACTGGCTTGAAAATGTGAAGGACTGGTGCATCTCGCGACAACTATGGTGGGGGCAAAGAATTCCTGCATGGTACGATAGCAGTGGAAATTTTGTGGTGGCCGAAACTGAAAAAGAAGCCGAAGAATTATTCAAGAATACTTTTCCTAACTACAATCCACCATTAAAGCAGGATGATGATGTACTTGATACCTGGTTTTCTTCCTGGCTGTGGCCAATAGAAGTTTTTAACGGTATTACAAAACCGGAAAATCCGGATATCAATTATTACTATCCTACCAATGTACTGGTAACAGGACAGGATATTATTTTCTTCTGGGTTGCCCGAATGATCATGGCAGGTGAGCAATACATGAAAGAAAAACCATTTGAACATGTGTATTTCACCGGAATGGTGAGAGATAAACAGGGAAGGAAAATGAGTAAGCAACTCGGTAACTCACCGGATCTGCTGCAACTCATTGAACGTTTTGGCGCTGATGCGGTACGTTTTGGCATTCTCATCTCCGCTCCTGCCGGTAATGATCTTTTATTTGATGACAGCAGTTGCGAGCAGGGAAGGAATTTTAATAATAAGATCTGGAATGCACTGAAGCTGGTGAAGATGTGGGAAGAGAAAGCTGCGAGTTTTGAGCTGCGAGCTTCGAGAGAGGGCGACGCGCACGGTGCTCACAGCTTTGCCATAAGCTGGTTTGAAAACAGGTTGAACAAAGTGAAATCAGAGCTGGAGGAAATGTACCAGCAATTCCGTTTGAGTGAAGCGCTTAAAACCATTTACTCACTTATATGGGATGATTTCTGCAGCTGGTACCTGGAATGGGTGAAACCAGGATTTGAACAGCCCGTTGATCCGGAAGTATATAACAGAACCGTAGGATTTTATTCAGAGCTCATGATGTTGCTGCATCCATTCATGCCTTTTATCACGGAAGAGATCTATCATCAACTGAAAGAACGGAACGATGACATCTGTGTGAAGCAATTCGGGAAAACAGCCACCCCGGATGAAAGGATACTTAAACAGGGAGAACTGCTCAAACAAACCATTTCAGCCATCAGGGATGCAAGGGTCAGGAACAATATCAAACCAAAAGATGCTATAAAACTTAATATCCAGACCAGTGAAAAGGAAATTTTTTCTTCCATTGAAAAAATTTTATTCAGGCAGGTGAATGCCGAAGCTGTGAATTATGTAACTGAAACAGTAGCCAATTCCATTACGGTTGTTGTTGGCATCAACAAATTTTATCTTGAAACGGAACAGGTGCTGGATACGGCAACTCAAAAAGAACAACTGCAGAAAGACCTTGACTACCATAGGGGATTTTTAATTTCCGTTGAAAAGAAATTAAGCAATGAACGTTTTGTTCAAAACGCGAAACCTGAAGTGGTTGAAGCCGAAAAAAAGAAGAGATCAGATGCCGAACAAAAAATAAAAGCCATCGAAGAAGGACTGAAGGCACTTCAATAAGTTTTGCACTGAACAACCCTTCTCTGCGCTTATTCCTTTCATCGGTTGTTTACATTCGACGTTCAG
>CAMPIQ010000150.1 GCA_946886475.1 uncultured Chitinophagales bacterium
CTTCACTTCTCTTGTTGCTTTATCAGGAGGTAATGCTTTGATAAGCTTTGGCCTGACCAAAAAATTTTCCCTGCGTATCTGGCCGGCTTCATATCCTTCCTGTTGCAAAACATAGGTACACATGCGCATATACGCTTCAGGCCCGCAGATATAAAACAATACTTTATCCGGAGAGCAGGTGGTATAATCCTTAACCAGTTTTATCAGGAGGTCGCTGTATAATCTTGCCCTGGATAGCTCCAAAGTATCGCTGAACAGGAATTCAATCCTGAAGCGGTCCTGGAATTGTTTCGACAATTCCATCAATTCATTGAGAAAAATGGTCTTGTCTGCCGAGGAATTACTATACACCAATATCAAATGTAAATGTGAATGAAAATGCAGTGCTGTTTTAATTAATGAAAACACAGGAGTGATACCGCTACCTGCCGCAAAAAAGAAAACCTGCCTGTAGGCATTGATATTGTCCGGCAAAACAAAAAAGCCTCCGGCTCCAGTTGAAATTACTTCATCACCCGGTTGAATATGATCGATAAAATAACGTGAGAATAAACCATTGGCGATCCTTTTTATGCCAACAGACAAGGGTTCATTTAACCCGGGAGATGAAGTAATGGAATACGACCGTCGTATTTCCTCATCATTTACCTTTCTCACAAAGGTGAGGTATTGTCCAGCTTTGTATTTTATCTGATGTCCTTCTTCAAAGGAAAATACTTTGAATCCTTTTACTTTTTCTGTTATCCTGTTAACCCTGAGTTTTTTATAGAAACCCTCCTGCATCATCAAATTTCGGGTATTTTATTAAGCTGCAATTTAACTTAAGCGGAACCAGGTGGGCTATGGCAGACTTATGTAGGAAACCTCCTTCCACTCTGTACCTGACAATATATCTCAGTAAAATACAGGATGGTGTTCACCTCTTTATTTTTTAATTAATATATGAGAACCGGAAAGAATCAGGTTTTTTTATGGTATCCGGAAAAACAATCTATAATCCATTCAGGCTAAAAAGTAATAATGGATTTGCTATCTAAACGCAATGACCTTCCAGGTCATAATCATATGCCCTGGTGATCTTCACCTGGTAAAAATTTCCCGGAATCAATTTGTTTTCTGATTGTACGATCACCTCATTGTCAACTTCAACACTGTCAAATTCTGTTCGGCCAATGTATCTCCCTGCTTCCTTTTTATCAATCAGAACCTTAAGAGTCTGTCCTATTTTTTCCTGGTTCTTTTCATAACTGATCTCCTGCTGAACGGACATGATATCTTCCGCCCTTCTTTGTTTTTCTTCCGCAGGAACATTGTCGGTAAGCGCATGTGCGGAAGTATTCTCTTCATGTGAATAGGTAAAAATGCCAACCCTTTCAAATCTTTGTCTTTCAAGGAAACTTTTCAATTCTTCAACATCATCGGTTGTTTCACCAGGAAATCCTGTGATAAGGGTGGTACGAAGGCAAATACCGGGTACCGTTTCTCTCACCTGCTGCACCAGGTCTTCCATTTCCTGCCTCGTGATCTGCCTGCGCATGGCTTTCAGCATATTATCTGCGGCATGTTGCAAAGGCATATCAATATAGTTACAGATATTGTCCCTTTCCTTCATCACGTCCAGGATCTCCATCGGGAACTTATGCGGATAGGCATAATGAAGCCTGATCCATTCTATGCCCGGAACATCACTCAACCTTTTCATCAGATCGGCCAGCATTCTTTTTTTGTAAAGGTCAAGACCATAATAGGTCAGTTCCTGGGCAATCAGCATGATCTCCTTTACACCTCTCCTCGCGAGTGCTTCTGCTTCTTTTACCAGGTCGTCGATAGAACGGCTCACATGCTGGCCACGCATCAGTGGAATGGCACAAAATGCACAGGTACGGTTACAGCCTTCAGAAATTTTCAGATAGGCATAGTGCTGGGGGGTTGAAAGCAATCTTTCGCCAATTAGTTCCGACTTATAGTCTGCCTCGAATTTTTTCAGGATCAGGGGTAACTCCATGGTACCGAACCATGCGTCCACTTCAGGAATGTTTTGCTCAAGATCGTCGCGGTAACGCTGGCTTAAACATCCGGTAACATACACCTTGTCAAGCTTACCTTTTTGTTTGAGTTGCACCTGGCTTAGGATGGTATTGATGGATTCTTCCTTGGCCTTGTCAATGAAGCCGCAGGTATTCACAATAACTATATTATGATCCTTCTTTCCACTCTCATGAACCACGTTAATATCATTGGCCAGTAACTGTCCACTTAACACCTCGCTATCCACCATATTCTTGCTGCATCCGAGCGTGATGATATTTACCTTGTCTTTCCTGAGTGTTCTTGCTTTCATACGAGCCGCAAAGGTACAATTAACAGGGGCTAATCCTGTTTAGGTTTTGATAAACTATCTTCGGTTTCTGATGGGATATCAATTTTAAAAGGCAGGAATGAACCCGACTATGTCAAACAGGAATTTCTTATCTGAACGGATGTGCTACCTGTTTTTATTCCTTACCGCATTTTTTATCAGGTTACCTTTTTTCTTCCGGGATTATATTGACCGGGATGAAAGCACATTCATTCTTATGGGGCAAAGTATTGCCGATGGCTATCTGCCCTATGTTCAATTATGGGATCTGAAGCCGCCACTGCTTTTTTATGTTTTTGGACTGATCCAGTATATTTTCCCCGATTCATTTGTTGCCATTCGTTTTCTTGGCGTGCTGGTTGTGTTTCTCTCGGCTGTGATCCTTATGAAGATCTCAGTAAAAGCGCGACTGAAAAATGGCTTTTTAACCGGGCTTCTGTATGTGATCCTTTCCAGTGAATTTGGAAACCTGCAGGGATTAATGTCGGAACATCTTGCTGTGATGTTTGTTTTGGCGGCCATGTATTTTTTACAAAAAAAAGAGCTTAGCCTGTATTTCTTCCTGTCCGGTATTGCTTTTGGATGTGCCCTGTTGTGTAAGCTCAGCCTTGCATATGGCATCTTTCTTTATTTGCTGGCATCTTTCATAATGGATCTTGGTACCAGAAGCTTCCGGAGACTTTTAATATCTTATTTTCAGGCAGCCGCAGGCATCCTGCTTCCTTTTGCCTTTCTCCTTACGCCTTATCTTCTCCAGGATAAAGGGGAGCTGTTTCTTAATTCGGTTTTCCTTGCACCATTGGAATACAGTAAAGCGGGATACCTTTCCCCGCTCCAAAAACTGGCTAATACCTGGTGGATCATTGCGGCCGGTTTACTGATCGCATATTTCTCCCTGTCCCGGTTAAGACAAGGATTCAAAAGAACTACTATTTTGATTCTCAGTTTATTAATTGGAGTTATTTACACTTTTTATTCCAGTGGAATTGTAAATGGACATTACCTGGTGCAGGTTTATCCATTCATCCTTTTACTTGTTTTAGGCATGCAGGTAAAAAAGGAGATCCTGTTAAAACCGGTTGTTCTTGGTATGCTGGTCGTTCTTGTAAGTGCTGAAAGCCTGATTGAATATTACAAAGTAGGAAAAAGCATAGTACATACGGGAAGCCCATATTACAGGGAAGCCTTTACAATTACCCGACTCATAAAAGACAGGAAGCCGGACGTACAGAAGATCTTTTTTGCCGACTATCATATAGGATACTGGCTGCTGAACCAGTACCCTCTCACCAAAAGCACTACTCATCCATCCAACCTGGCCAGGCCCTTCCTTTTTAAATACTTTGGCGTAGAAAGGAATTCACTTGAAGAATTACAATTCCTTATGGACAGCATTCAACCGGATGTGGTGGTGAGCAAAACAGAGCGACTGGGATTCTTTCCTTTCAACAGTTCTGAGAATATTTATTTTGATTCGGTGATCCAAAAGGATTTCAGGCCAATGATGCAGCCGGGGAAGCATGTATGGATCTGGGAAAGGAAATGATCAGGACCCGGGCTTTTCCAGGTTAAAAAGACTGTCTACAAATTCATGCTTGTCAAAAACAAGCAGGTCTTCCATCTTCTCCCCAACCCCAATAAATTTTACCGGGATCCTGAACTGGCTGGCAATTGCCAGTACTACCCCACCTTTGGCAGTGCCATCTAATTTAGTGATTGCCAGTGCAGTTACATCGGTTGCTGCGGTAAAATGTTTAGCTTGTTCAAGTGCGTTTTGTCCGGTTGATCCATCAAGAACCAACAACACTTCATGTGGCGCTCCGGGAATTATTTTCTGAATACTTCTTTTGATCTTACTCAGCTCCTCCATCAAATGAGCCTTGTTGTGCAGGCGCCCTGCCGTATCAATCAGTACCACTTCCGACCCTTTGGAAATGGCGCTTTGCACGGTGTCGAAAGCAACTGCCGCCGGATCGGAACCCATCGCCTGCTTTACAATTGGAACCCCCGTCCTTTCCGACCAGATGGTTAACTGTTCAACAGCCGCAGCCCTGAAAGTGTCCGCGGCGCCCAGCAACACCTGCTTACCGGCCATTTTAAAATTATAGGAAAGCTTACCGATAGTGGTGGTTTTTCCAACACCATTCACTCCAACCACAAGCACCACATATGGTTTAACAGGAAGTTCGGAATGAAAATCATAACTGTTAGAAGAAGGCGCGTCTACTAAAATATTTTCAATTTCTTCTTTAAGTATATTGTTTAAATCACTTGTTGTCAAATATTTATCCTTTGCCACTCTCTTCTCAATCAGGTCAATTATTTTAACGGTTGTTTCAACTCCCACATCTGCGGTTATCAAAGCTTCTTCCAGATCATCCAACACTTCCTCATCTACAGTGCTTTTACCTGCGATGGCTTTTGTTACTTTGGAAAAGAAATTTTCCTTGGTTTTTTGAAGTCCTTCATCCAGGCTTTCCTTTTCTTTTTTACCGAACAGTTTATTGAAGAATCCCATATCATATTGCCCCAGGGCAGGTTTATTACCGGTTAAGAGTTGAGAATAATGTTGATCAGCAGCATATACCGATCAACCAGGAATGCAATATACAAATATGCAATTTACGGATTTGAGTTGCCGGCGCCGGCAAAAGACTATAAAAGAAAAGCCGTCGACAATGGCGACAGCTTCATGAAAATTTACTAACCCGCGAAAATTATTTATTAGATAAATATTCTTTCACTTTATCCTTATGCACGATAGCTTCTTTAAAAGTATAAGCACCGGTTTTGGGGCTGCGGACGGCCTTAATTACTTTACTCCAGTTCTTTGCCTCTGCTGCTGCCCTGGCATCTTTGGTTTTGATGGCGGTTTTTGCTGCTTTTGCCATGATTGTTATTTTTTTTAGTTGACAAGTTTAAAAGTTGATTCGGCCTTGTCAACCTATCAACCTGTTAACTGAATTACTTAATTTCCTTATGAACAGTCACCTTTTTAAGGTTAGCATTGAATTTCTTCAACTCCAGACGCTCGGGATTGTTCTTTTTGTTTTTGGTAGTGATATAACGGCTGGTACCTGGTACATCAGTTGTTTTTTGCTCGGTGCATTCCAGGATGACCTGTACACGGTTGCCTTTCTTTGCCATTGTGATTGATTTGAAAATTTATAAATTAAATGTGTTGTCCCTTAGCTCTCAGTTCTTTGACAACACTATATAATCCATTTTTATTAATAGTGCGGATACCATCAGCTGTAAGCTTCAGTGTGATCCATTTGTTTTCTTCCGCAAGGAAGAATTTCTTTGTTTGTAAATTCGGTAAGAAACGACGTTTGGTCTTAATATTGGAGTGAGAAACCTTGTTTCCACCAATTGGAACCTTACCTGTAACCTGACATACTCTCGCCATGACTTTATAATTTTGACCGGAATTTCGGGATGCAAATGTAGGGAAATACAGGCAAAGATTCAGCTGGATCTGAATAAATTTTAGCTTGTTATAAGAAATTTAGCAATAATTTTTAGCCGGTTTACCGTTTACTTCTACCAGCTGGTCCATCCCAATTACAAATCCGGCATCGGTTTCAATGATCTCCCGGCCCGAAACTTCCTCCATTTTTACGATATGCCCTCTTATCTCCGTTATCATATCCTGTACATCCCTGAACTTAATAACACATATTTTATTAAGGTCCATTTGCTCTTCAAGAAATTGTTTTAATTCCATATAGATCGTTTGAACAAAGGTAAGCGGTTGCAGATCCAAATCGGAGCCGGACCCCTGACTGGTTTTACTCAGTCATAATTTCAGCATTCTCTTCCTTTTGCCGGTAATTCAATTTAAACTAGCTTCGTGCCGCTTAAAAAGCTAAGTTGACCGGCAGGTTTCAGCCATAAAGATTATTTGAATATGGGTACTTGAGCCGCAGCCGGGGATCTGAAGCTTTTCATTGGCTTTAACTATTAAATTTTACAATCAAATGGCATACGACGTAGTTGTTATTGGTTCGGGTCCCGGTGGATATGTTGCCGCGATACGCGCCGCACAGTTAGGCTTAAAAACAGCGATCATAGAAAGAGAAAGTCTTGGCGGTATCTGCCTGAACTGGGGTTGCATCCCCACCAAAGCGCTTCTGAAAAGTGCACAGGTTTTTGAATACATCAAACATGCAAAGGATTTTGGTATTGAGGCCACCGGACAACACGACTTTGGTGCCGTGATAAAACGAAGCCGTGGTGTTGCCGATAAAATGAGCAAAGGCGTTCAGTTCCTGATGCGTAAAAATAAGATCGATGTGGTGAACGGGTTTGGAAAACTGGTTGCAAAAGGAAAAATTGAAGTAACCGGCAACGACAACAATAAACAAACTATAGAGGGCAGGCATATTATTATTGCAACCGGTGGACGAAGCCGCCAGCTGCCATCCATGCCTATTGATGGCAAAAAGATCATTGGCTACCGCGAAGCCATGTCACTTCCCTCCCAGCCCAAATCCATGATCGTTGTTGGCAGCGGTGCCATTGGAGTTGAGTTCGGATATTTTTATAACAGCCTGGGCACTAAAGTGACTATAGTTGAATTCATGCCCAGGATTGTGCCTGTAGAAGATGAGGACATTTCAAAAGAACTGGAAAAGAATTTAAAAAAACAGGGCATTGAGATCATGACATCCTCCGAGGTAACGAAAGTAGATACTTCAGGTAACGGTGTGAAGGCCACTGTGAAAACTGCCAGCGGAGAAGTTACCCTGGAAGCGGATATATTGTTAAGCGCCGTTGGAGTTTCCGCCAATATAGAAGGTATGGGACTTGAACAAACCGGTATCAAAACTGAAAAAGGGCTGATCACAGTAGATAAGTTCTATCAAACTTCAGTTCCTGGCTTTTATGCCATCGGAGACTGCGTACCTGGACAGGCGCTTGCGCACGTGGCCTCTAAAGAAGCCATCATCTGTGTTGAGAACATCGCATACAATGAGAAGAAATACAACCATCAACCGGAACCTTTAGATTATGGAAATGTGCCGGGATGTACTTATTGTTCACCGGAGATCGCATCTGTTGGCCTCACTGAAAAGAAGGCCAAAGAAGCCGGATATGAAGTGAAGGTTGGTAAATTTCCCCTTAGCGCTTCCGGTAAAGCTTCAGCCGCCGGACACGGTGAAGGTTTTATAAAAGTGATATTTGATGCCAAATATGGCGAGTGGCTGGGCACCCATATGATCGGCTATAATGTAACTGAAATGATTTCTGAAACAGTAGTGGCCCGTAAGCTTGAAACAACCTATCATGAAGTATTGAATAGTATTCATCCGCATCCAACCATCAGTGAAAGCATTAAGGATGCCATTGAGGTGGCTTACGGGGAGGCCATTCATTTGTAATTACCTGCAGGCTTCAAACCGGCAGAAATTTTACAGAAATAACAGGATTAACTACCCACTGAAAAAGTAAAATCTTAAGGGCTGCCTGGCAGCCCTTTTTATTATACTGGCGTGATTTTTTATATAATCATATCTCAATGAAAACCTTCATTTTATTATTTTTCTTTCTTGGTGCAATGGCCGCTCGGGCACAGGAAAATCTGCCAAACATCAGTTTAAAATGGGCCCCGTTAGGTTTGATCGCCGGCAATGTGAGTCTGAATGGTGAATATAATTTTGGTAAAAATTCTCTGACCGCAAAAATAGGCATCCCCTCAGGTTCGGAGCGCAGCTTTGAATATGATGATAAGGATGTACTGTTTCAAATGAAGTCCACTTCTTTCATGGCAGGATACAGGATCTACCTCTCAAAAAAACATATGAAGGGTTTTTATTTTGAACCTTTCTTTAAATATGTACACCATTCAAGCGAAGGCACCGGAAATGCCGTGATCAATGGAGATCTTGTGGTGATGGATTTTACCAATAATTATGATGGCCTGGGTGTTGGTGCCCAACTGGGCGTTCAGTTCCTGATCAAAAAAAGAGTGGTCATCGACCTTTTCTTTTTAGGTCCTGAAATTAATTCGGCAACAAATAAATTCAAATCAGTTGAGACCACAGATGCCATTCCATGGACCCAGGTGGAAGCCTCAGAAGCCGAACAGGATATCCGTGAATTTATTGACCAGTTTCCCTTCATCAAAAACAAAGTAAATGTAATGGTTGACCGGGAGCACAAAACGGTAACCGCAGATTTCAAAGGAGCCCTTCCGGGATTAAGAACCGGTATTTCAATTGGAATAACGTTTTAGAATATCGAACCAGGAAATCTCAGAAATAAACTTCATCAATCAACAATCCCTGCTCCTGGTTCGATATGCTTATTCCTTGTTCAATATTCAACCCGGCCATGCCGCCGAAAGGCCACAACTATAACGGTAATATTATCGGTAAAAGGCCATTCTTTGGCATGGCCC
>CAMPIQ010000151.1 GCA_946886475.1 uncultured Chitinophagales bacterium
GAAATTTAAATTCAAATCCAAGCCACTGCTGTACCATGTGCGATAATAGAAGTACAGGAATGGTTATCACAACACATATCCAAAACCTTTTCAGGAAATTTTCTGTATGATGACCGGCATGTTTATCATGTGTATGATCATTTACAGGGTTTTCAAACTTGCTTTGATGAGGATGAGTTTTTCCTGAATGGTTCTGATGCTCATTATGTGCACCCCCGGGCAGCTGGGTGGAATCTGCTTTTCCCCTGTTGGTGTGATGATCATGTTTGTGATCCATTTTCAGTTTTTTATTATACGGCAATGGCTGTGCACCTAAAGCTGATTTCGGTTATGCTACTCTGTGAAAATTTACATTACTTGAATTTACTTTTGAATGATAGAGAAAGGGAAGGAAATTTTAACTCTTTCCCATGCAATGGCTAATGATCCATCATTGCCCCTCCCAGGTTCAACAAAATACTGCAACCGTTCCAAATGGGGTATCTTTTTAGGCTTCACTCTGACCCTAACAATATCATCCTTCAAATCATATTCAGAAGCCAGGTGCTGATTCCAGTTCTTATTGATAATAACCGTCCATTCTTTTTTTCCCGGGATGGTAAATAATGCATACTTACCCGCCGGTATGGTCACATTATTAATAATGAATGGTGAAGCGAATTCGATTGTTGTTGCATCATGCGCTCCTGTAACCCATACTTCATCGTAGGGAACAAGTCCGCCCCATATGATTCTTTTGCGAACACCAGGGGAATGATATATGATCTTGACCGAATCCTTACCTATCACTCCAACTGCGGAAGATTTAATACTTTTCTTGCTGGTATCCTTGATAAGATTTGGGTTATAGCAGATTTCATCCTTTTGTGCGAAACTTTGGTGGAAAAGGAAGGCAAATACTATAAAGAATGAAAATCTAATTAAAATATTTCTCATACAGTTTATTTAATGGTTTCTTTTATTTCCCCACAGGTCATCATTTCATCTCCGAAATAAGGATTCCGGATTTCTTTTTGGTTGCTTATCCAATAAGCACCTTTGTCATTTAAAGCCATAGGGCAATAGTCTACATATAGTTCGCCTTTTGTCAAGCCTTCTTTTTTTATTAATTCAGCCAGATCTGTACTCAGTAAAGCGTAGGCTGCTCTTTGAGTTTCAATGTCTGGAGCCACAGTGATCCTGGCAGCATAGGAAGCGATGTTGCCGGCTCCCTCTGTTTTTCTGGCCCCGGCTTCAATGGCATTAGCTGCTATTTTGGCCTCAGCCATATTTTTGTTTGTCAGTGCAGTTGTCAAATGAATGTAATGCTGGTACACTGCATTCAGATTATTATTTTTAAGTACAGGACTAGTTGCCATACCTTCTGTTGCTTGCTCCGAACCTGAGGAATCTTTTTCTGCGCCTTCCTTTTCAGTTTTTGTATTGCCATTTCCTGAACAGGAAAAAAAATGGGTAGCCAAAGCAAAAGCCAGAATTGTTTTCAAAAGATGTTTCATTGTTGTGTTATTGTTTTAAATTAATGATTATGACCCGCCATTGGGTCTTTTCCTTTTTTTAATTTGAATTCACTATATAGTAAATATGCACCTGATACTACAACTATAGCTCCCGTATCCAGCCCACTTGTGATCTCCACACGGTTGTAGTTTTCCGTTCCTACCTGTACCATTTTAGGAACGAACTTGCCAGGCCTGGCCTGTACCCATACATGTGAACCCTGTTGCTCCCTTATAACTGCATCTACCGGTAAGGTAAATGCCTGGGAAACCTGCGATACCGGCAATTCAACAATTACCTGCATTCCAGCCTTAAACTGGTTGCTGGGATTAGGAATGGTCCCCCTGATTGTTAGCAACTGGTTCCCTGCCTGGAGTGCAGGAGCTATGAATTCTATTAGCATGTCCAGGGACTCCATTTCAAATCCCGGCACTGAAACTTTTACTAAACTGCTTTTCTTTACCAAACTGGCTTCTGCCGGGTATAGATCCGCTTCTACCCACATATTGCGGTAACCCTCCAGGCTCATGATGGATGAACCTTCACCAACATATTGACCTTCGGTAACAAATAACTCAGAAACAATTCCATTTGCAGGAGAATGGTAAGTAACATATGGATTTGTTTTCCTGCTATTCCTTAATTGCTGTATCTGGTTGCCGGTTTGATCATACAAAGCCAGTTTATGCCTGGCAGCTGCTTCCAGTTGCTGAAATTTTTGATCGCCTGGAAACTGCTCAGCCTGCGCCAACATTACTAAATATTCTTGTTGTAATGAAGCTAATTGCTCGGAATAGATTTTATACAGGGGCTGTCCCGATCTTACAGGCACCCCTGTTTCCCTAACAAACAAGGCTTCTATTCTACCTGCCACGCGACTGGAAATGAACTCAGATTGTGATGGATCCACAGCAAGCCTTCCATTGAGTCTTTTTACTGAAGAGAAAGACCCGGCTTTTACAGTATCAGTTGTAACATTGGCCAAAGCCTGTTGGGAATCACTCAATGTCAAAGTATCTGAAACATTTGACTTATCAAAGGGAACCAGGTCCATTCCACAAATGGGACAAGTGCCAGGCTTGTCACTAACAATTTGCGGGTGCATGGGACAGGTGTAGGTTTGCTTTGCTTCTGTTTGTTGGGATTTAGCGTCCATATTATTTTCATTGCATGATGGAAGCAAAATGAGGCTGGCTACTCCAGCCAGGATCATTATAATATATTCAATTAGAATCTTCATTTTTCACCGTTTGTATGGAACCTGATAAAACTTTCACTATCCACCAGGAAGCTGGCATTCTCTGCTATCAGCCAGTCTGAAATGTCTGTCTTTATCTGTACAAGTCCATGGGTTCGCACCACCTCTATTACTTGTTTAGGAACAAAAACCTGGTTTTCTTTCTTGAATACTATTGATTTACTCCCAAGTCGAAAAACAGCTTTTTCCGGTAACCAGGATGCATTGTTTTTTACAAGCGGGAAGCTGGCGGTAAGTAATTGACCGGCATGCAGGTCCGTGCCGGGTAAATACACCCTGGCTATTGTAAAACTTTGTCCATTCTTTTGAACAGGTTCTACCAGGCCAATCACTCCTGCCCTTATATCATCCGGATTTGATATAGGATGAAAAACCAGTTTTTGACCTGGTTTCAATTCTGAAGCTAATTCAGGAGTAAATGAAAATTCTGCCACCATGCTATTAGCCTGGTAAATGGTGAATATTGTTTCTCCTGATCCTAAATATTGTCCTTCCCTTACCATAACAGGTGATTGATCAAATGTTGGCTGCTGCGATCCAGTTGACGATGCAGAACTTTCGCCGTTCCCCATTCCACCCATTCCATCAGAAGAAGATGCAGGAGGCAAAGCAGCTGCCGTGCCGGAGATATTTGCTGCCAGGTTTTTTTCAATAATGTACCCGGCCACACTGCTGAAAACCGGTACACGGTACAAAGGCTTTCCGGATCGTTCCACCTGCTTAATTTGGGAAGACTGCATTCCTAGCAATGATAATCGTTGTCTTGCCTTTTGTAGCATGGAGGGATTGTCATCATTTCTGCTTAGGTAAATCAATTCCCTCTGTGCGGCAGCAAGGTCCGGAGAGTAGATTTCCATGATAAGCTGGCCTTTACTTACCGGCTGGTAATTATATTTAATATACATTCTTTCGATCCTTCCGGCCACCCTGCTTGCAATGCTGACCTGTTTTCTTGTATCATAACTTATCACACCCTGAACAGGTACCGACAATATCCTCATGGTATAATCGGCTTTAATTACAGGAATTGAAGAAATGACCTGCTCGTTCACAGGTTTCAGCAAGGGCAATAGATTGCTATCCACTGCCTGTTCATTGGAACTGGTCATTGGCACCAGGTCCATTCCACATATAGGGCATTGTCCAGTCTTGTCCCTGATGATCTGGGGATGCATAGGACAGGTATATTTTATTTCATCCTTATGCTGGCCTGTTTCACCATTACTCCTTTCATTGCAGGAAAAAGCAATAATCATAACTGCAAACACCAGGATAATTCTATCTAAAAAGTTCTTTTTCATAATCCACAAACATTTGATATAATCTTTGTTTTTCATCCAGAACATCGAGGAGCATCATATTGAGCGCTTCCCAATTATCCAATACAACTGTCAATGAAAGTTTGTTTTCCTGGTAAGTAAGGTAACTGGCATCAAAGGTTTTTTGAAGTGCAGGTATCACTTTTTCCTCCATTGTTCTTATGCGCCTTTGCATAGTTTGAATTTCTGCCTGCATCCCGTATAACATGCCTGCCGTTTCCTGTAACATGCCAGACCTTTCATTTTGCATGGCATCTATGTTGAACTGCATGGCCTTGATCTCTGACTGGTACATCTTTCTGGACCATGGGGCGATAGGAATAGATACCATTCCCATTACACTGAAACCCCGCGGCATCATTGAAGAAAATGGTGACATATGATCAAATTGAATGCGGAAACCTGGCTTACGTTCCAGCTTCATCGCCTCAATATTCAATTGCATGGAGCGGATATTTTCATCCATTTGTAAAACATCCTTTCTTAATACCGCAAGATTTGCAGTATCATAGACATTGCCGGTTTCTAATCCAGGTTCATAACCGGGATCAATGGTAAAGTCTAAATTGCCCGGCCTGTTCATCAATGCGTTCAGGTATGCTTTTGCCCTGGCAATTTCGGCCTGTGGCATTATGAGCATTGAATTGTTTTTCTGTATTTCTGCGTCTGCCCTGTATACGCTGCTTAACTGGGACTGGTTATAAGGATACCGCACCTCTTCGACCTTCTTCATGGTTTCCAGGACCTTTTCATTTCTTTGAATGATGCTGATACGCTCAAGCGCGATCAACCAGGTAAAATATTGCCGCCTTGCCTGCGCTTTCAGGTCGTTTAGAGCAACGTACCTGGCGGCATTTTCTATATTGCCTTGCGATTGTATATAGTTCTTCCTGGCTTGCAATCTGGCCCGGCTTGGAATTTCCTGTTCAATCCTCAACATCAGCATCCCTTTATCTCCTTCATCCATTACTTCCTGGAAAGGATACGGTGTTTGAAAGGTTCCCAATCCAACCATTGGAGGCATCCAGGAAGTAGCTGCATCGCCGCTGTATTTATAGGCTTCTGCACGCAAGGCATAGCTTTTAAGTTGAAGGTTATTGCTGTCAATTCTTTGTATGATCTCATCCAGGCTCAATACTTCCTTTTGCTGCGCAAAGGAAGCTACCGGCGTAAGTAATAACAGCCACAAGTATCTTTTAATGTTTAACATCATATACTTCCAGTTTTCCGAATTTTCTTAACTCATATTCCTTTGCCATTAAAAATATCAGCGGTGTTACCAATAGAATGTGAATGGCCGATGTAAATACCCCTCCAATCATTGGCAATACCACAGGCTTCATTACATCAGTACCTACTCCTGTGGACCAAAGAACAGGTACCAAACCAAAAAGCGAAACACATACGGTCATTATTTTAGGCCTCAATCTTTTGGCGGCTCCATAGATCACGTATTCCCTCAGATCCGCCTTTGAAATAGTTTCCTTTGAATTTCCTTTTGCCTCAACCAATTGACGCATGGCATCGTTTAAATAAATAACCATCACAATACCTGTTTCCACTGCAATTCCAAAAAGTGCGATAAATCCAACAGCTACTGCTACGGAAAGATTGACACCCCAGAAATAGATAATGTATGCTCCCCCAATAAGTGCAAATGGGATGGTAATGAGACTTAGCAATGCTTCCCGGATAGAATGAAATGCTAAATACAAGGAGAAGAAAATAATAACCAACACAATAGGTGCGATCCACATCAGTGTTTGCTGGCCTCTTATTAAGTTCTCATATTGCCCGCTCCATTCTATAAAATATCCCGGGGGCAATATTCCCTTTTCTGCATTGAGTTTTTCCATGGCTTCTTCTACTGTTCCACCCAAATCTCTCCCACGTACATTGAATAGTACAGCACCTCTTAGTAAGGCATTTTCTGAATTGATCATGGGCGGACCATCCTCAAATTTTATATCTGCAACCGCGCTTAAGGGCACTTCACCAAAAGCCGGTGACTGCAATGGAATCCGTTTGATTTGCTCCACACTATTTCTATATTCCTGGGCAAGGCGAACACTGATAGAAAACCGTTGACGGCCCTCAACAGTCTGGCCAATTGGAGCACCCCCCAGTGCGGATTCAACTGTTTGATTGACATCTTCTACATTAAGACCATACCTGCCTAAATCCTGGCGTCGTACATCAATAGATAAGTATTTACCTCCGGTAATAGGCTCAACATATAGATCAGCAATCCCCGGAGTACCTTCAAGAACTGCTTTAACCTGTTCAGAGACTGAAGCAATTGTATTCAGATCCTGTCCGTATACTTTTATACCAACATCTGTCCTGATACCGGTTGAAAGCATATTGATCCGGTTAATGATGGGTTGTGTCCATCCGTTCACCACGCCTGGTATTTGAAGCTTGGCATCCAGTTCACTGATAATGTCTGCCTTTGTAATTCCATCTCTCCATTCACTCCTTGGCTTTAGCATTATGATAGTTTCAATCATGCTGATGGGAGAGTTATCGGTAGCTGTACTTGCTCTTCCTGCCTTTCCCAGCACCTTATCCACCTCTGGTACCGATTTAATGATTTTATCCTGAACCTGTAGGATCCTTTTTGCTTCTGAGTTGGAAATATCGGGCAGTGTTACAGGCATGAATAAGATGCTTTGTTCATCCAGCGGGGGCATAAACTCAGTTCCCAGGCTTCTTAACAATGGTATGGAAATAAGCAAGGCAATAATATTAATACCCAGTGTTGTTTTTCTCCACCTCATTACCCAGCGGATCACCGGCTCGTAAATCTTTTCTAAAAAGCGGTTTACCGGGTTAGCACTATCCGGCTTGAATTTACCTTTCATGAAAAAGGATATAAGGACAGGTGCCAGCGTCAACACCAGCAAAGCATCCACAATCATGATGAATGTTTTTGTAAATGCCACAGGGTGAAACATCTTACCTTCCTGCCCTGTTAGCATGAAAACCGGCAAAAAAGAGGTAATGATGATAACAGTGGCAAAGAACACTCCTCTTGACACCTGTTTGCTCGATTTTTCAATGATCGATATCCGTTCTTCTTCCGTTATCCATTTCTCTTTCTTTTTAAAAAGGGATTTTCTCCACTTCATAAATTATTTTTTGAGGTTTGTTCCTTTTGCGAAATGGCATACCGTTCGGACAGGTGCTTGTAAGCGTTTTCGCTCATGATGATTCCATTGTCCACTATTACACCAATGGCCAGGGCAATGCCTGTTAGCGACATAATATTGGATGAAATGCCGAAAGCATTCAGCAGTATAAAACTGATGGCAATGGTTATTGGGATCTGGATGATGATGCTGACTGCACTACGCCAATGGAAAAGAAAAACAATTACAATCAAGGACACCACTATCATTTCTTCGATCAGGGTGTTCTTTATGGAGGTAATGGATTCCTGTATCAATTCTCCACGATCATAAACAATATCAAACTTAACTCCCTGTGGAAAGCCTCGTGCTACTTCAAGCATTTTAGTCTTTACCTTTTCAATTACCTCGGCTGCATTCTCACCATACCGCATCACCACTATACCCCCAACTCTTTCGCCTTCTCCATCCTGGTCGAATATCCCGAGGCGGGTTTCGCCAGTCATTTGCACAGTTGCTATATCTGCCACGCGGATGGCAGTGCCATTTGTGGTTTTTACAGGTATGTTCTCTATATCCTGGATGGAATTCAAAAAACCTGAGGTCTTGATAACATAACCAATATCACTCAGCTCAAATTTGCGGCCCCCGCTTTCATTGTTATTTGAACGGACAGCATTGATCACATTGATAACTGTAATATCGTAGTACAGCAACTTGTTGGGATCAAGGGTAATTTGATATTGCTTTTGAAAACCGCCAAAAGATGCTATTTCACTTACACCAGGCACATTTTGTAAACCAAACTTCACATACCAGTCCTGCAATGCTCTTTGTTCACCCAGGTCCATAGAAGGCGCATCCAGGGTATACCAAAGAATATGGCCTACACCTGTACCATCAGGGCCCAACTGGGGGCTTATACCTTCAGGAAGGTTTTGTGAAATGGTATTCAGGCGTTCAAGCACTCTTTCCCGGGCCCAGTAAATATCCACATCGTCTTCAAAAATGATATAAATGAAGCTCATACCAAACATGGAAGATCCACGTACATATTTGATTTTGGGTAATCCCTGGAGATTTGTAACAAGGGGATAGGTTACCTGGTCTTCTATAAGCTGGGGTCCGCGTCCCATCCATTCGGTAAAAACAATAACCTGGTTCTCCGAAAGATCGGGTATGGCATCTATTGGATTTCTTCTTACAGAGATGACTCCCCAAACAAATAACCCGGCCACCAGCACCAATACAATGAACCGGTTCCTCAAGGACCATTCTATTATCCGATGTACCATAAATGTGCTTTGATGATGATGCGGATCCAGTATTTTACCGGTAGCATCATCCGTTAGTGTTAGAGTTCAGATAAATGAATATTCAATTTGAAATGGGAATAACAAACCTGGC
>CAMPIQ010000152.1 GCA_946886475.1 uncultured Chitinophagales bacterium
GTTTTGGGGCTGATGATATATAAAATGATAAAAGCAACTTCCAAAAGAAAACAGGATATTGATGAAAGGAAAACTTAAAGGGTTTATGCCCGTTCTTATATTGTTTGTTATATTGAATGTGATTTTTGTTGTTGGAAGAAACGCTTTGGAAAATTGGGGCGCAGACCAGGAAACCCTGATTGCCGGCAATGCCATTTTGTTTGTTTTCACCCTTATTTCATTTCTTGTTGCGCTGAGGGGGTTGCATAACCCTAATCCAAATGTTTTCATGAGAACTGTGATGGGAAGTATTATGTTGAAGATGTTTCTGATAGTGATTGCAGCATTCGTATACATTTCCATTTACAGGAAGGACATCAATAAACCGGCATTGTTTACCTGCATGGGTCTTTACCTGGTTTATACTTTTCTTGAGGTAAGTGGTTTAATGAAGATGTTGAAGCAAAAGACCCATGGCTAAAAAGGAAGCACACATTTCTGCTTTGCAGGATTATTTGCCTGCAGGAACTTTTGATCCTGTATTGGCCTATTTGCAACAACATCATGTACATCTTACGGTAGCCAGGGAAAGAAGATCTGTATTGGGCGACTACAGGCACCGGATGCTGGATAAGAACCACCGCATCAGTGTGAATGGAAATCTTAATCAATATGCCTTTCTTGTAACCCTGCTGCATGAACTGGCCCACCTTTTAACTTTTGAAAAGTTTGGTAACCGCGTTGCTGCACATGGAAAGGAATGGAAAAATGTATTTGCACAATTACTGGCACAGTTCATTGAGCATAACGTATTCCCTGCCGATATCAAATCTACTTTATTGAAATCCCTGCACGATCCTGCTGCATCCAGTTGTGCAGATGAGGATCTGATGCGCGTGCTCAGGACTTACGATGAAAAGAAATCGAACCTGGTATTTGTTGAAACCGTTGCAGAAGGATCTTTGTTTAAAACACACGATGGAAAAATTTTCAGGAAGGGCGAAAAGGTGAGAAAGAGATTTAAATGTGTGGAGGTTAAAACAAAAAGACTTTATCTATTTAGTCCGGTGTATGAAGTAGAGCAGACCCCTGAACAATAACTATTGGCCAATGTATTTCAGCATCCATTTTTCGCAACCGAAATGTCCTGAGTTTCCCATGGGGCCATTCAGGTATTCGAATCCAAATTTCTCATAGGTTTTCAATGCTTTTTCCAGTTCAGGCATGCTTTCGAGATAAATATTTGAAAATCCTTTTTCTTTAGCCGTATCAATACAGGTTTGAATAAGCCTGCTGCCTAATCCTATGCCCCTGGCCTGCGGCAACAAATACATTTTTACTAGCTCACATGTATCATCAGGCAAACCTTCTGTTGGATAGATACCGCCACCGCCCATTAATTGTCCCTGATATTCTGCCACGAAGTATTGTGACAGGGGTTCCGAATTGAATATTTCGAAAAGATGATCAGTTGATTCGTCATAATAAACGGTACCCGGATGATCGGCGCCAAATTCTTTCAGCGTGGATCTGATGATGCCGGCCAGCGCAGCATTGTCTTTCTTTTGGATATACCTGATTTCAATATTTTCAGGTGAAAGATGGAACTCAGAGTTGTTTTGCATGATCCTGGTCAACTTATAATAACAAAGTAAGTGATATTAAGTATTCTGGTTTAAAATTTGTTCGTAGGCACGCATCATAATACACCAGGGTCATTGCAGATAATATGAAGTTGATGATATTTGATATTGTTGGCCTATGAAAAACAAATCCAATACGTGAAAAGACCATAACAATACCAGTGAAAAACCAAAGAACACAAGCCAGGTTCTCAACGCCTGACAATTTTTACCCCGCAACTTGCGGGGTATTTTGTTAAATTTTGTTAGGATTAACTGTATCCCTTCAGATTGTATATGGCCAGGTAAGCCCGGCAAATCCTTCACGGGTCACCATTACAGAGCAATTGAATCTGAATGTTAGATTTTGCATTTTACATTTTGCATTTTTCAGTCATATAGATAAGTAATTCCTTTATCACCGGTTAAATTTATCAGTTACAATATGGAATTATCCCGCCTTTATTCATTTATTGCCCTTCCTGCATTGCATCTTTACACCGCTAAGAAAAACCAAAATCCTAAATCCGGATCTTAAGAAAACCATTTTAAAATCCAGACCTTAGAAAACCAGTCAATCCAATCCTTTCGAAAGTCCACAGGCGTCTGACCCTTTGAAAAAGCAAACTCATAACTGCGCCTGAACGAATTAATCCCGGTGTTTTCACCGGGATTTTTTTTGCCTGTTTGCCTGTTCAACTTAACTTGATTCAAATTGAACCATGGTTCCGGCATTAAGAGAGCAATACAATAAAGAATTTTCGGTTGAGAAGTACCAGGCCTATGTAAAGGAACTTTCAGAACTTTTTCCTGGGCATCTGGAATTCAGGGTGGCAGAAACCCCTGTTTTTGTTCCTGAATTTTTTAAGGAGAAAATTCTTTCGGCCTGCGAAACCATTATTGATGTGATCACCCGGCCGGAATATAAAATGCAGAGTGACAAAGCCATTCCTGCCCATCTTCGCGTGCCGGAAGAAAATGATTTTCCGCATTGCATAGCTTTTGATTTTGGTGTATGCAGGAATGAAGAGGGAGAACTGGAACCCCAGATGATAGAAATGCAGGGATTCCCATCGCTTTTTGCCTGGCAGGTGTTACTTCCTGAAGTGCATGCCCGTCATTTTGAACATCCTGAGGGCTGGGATGTTTACCTGAATGGATTTGATAAGCATGCATACGTCTCAGTTTTAAAAAATACGATCATTGCCGGTGAGCATCCTGAAAATGTAATTCTGCTCGAGGTTTTTCCGCACCAGCAAAAAACAAAGGTTGATTTTTATGCTACGGAAAAATTACTGGGCATTAAAACAGTTTGCCTTACCGAGGTCATACAGGAGGGCAGGCAATTATTTTATCTGAACAACGGGAAAAAAACAAGGATCAACAGGATCTATAACCGGGTGATCTTCGATGATCTTTTTCAACAACCAAAGGAAGTGCAGGAGAAGGGAAAATTATTCCAGATGGAACTCGATCTTACCTGGGTGCCGCACCCCAACTGGTTTTACAGGTTAAGTAAATACACACTGCCTTTTATCAGGCATCCCTATGTTCCTGAAACGCATTTCCTGGATAAGAAGCAACTGCCTGCAGATCTGGAGAACTATGTAGTGAAGCCTTTATATTCTTTTGCCGGGCAGGGTGTGATCATTGATGTAACGAAAGAGGAAGTTGAACAGATCAGCGACCCTGAAAACTGGATCATTCAAAAAAAGGTTCAATATGCAGAGGCAATAGAAACGCCTGGCGAGCCGGCCAAGGTTGAGATCAGGATCTTTTATTTCTGGCAGGATGGTGCCTTGCGCCCTGTACCTGCAAGTAATCTATCCCGGTTAAGCAAGGGAAAAATGATTGGTGTGAGATACAATAAGGACAAAGACTGGGTGGGCGGAAGCTTTTGCCTCTTTCCACAGTGATATTTATTTAAACCAGTTAGAATAAGAAGAGATGGTGTAAAACTATTTATCCTGCTTCATTCATCATTGTCTGACCTTGAAACGCACTCCAAAAAATACCCGCAGGCCCTGATTGGGGGCATATATATAAGTGGGATCAAAACTTAAGGCATAGGGATTTTCTGCGGTTGACATTATTTTCCCATTCGCATCATATTCCACTTTCTTATCAAATGGATCATGGGTTCTTGCAATAATGAAAGGATTGTTTTTTGCAGGAGTCCAGTTCAACAGGTTTTTTATACCTGCAAACAATTCTATTTTTTGGGAGATCCATTTTGTTGCCTGTATATTTTGAATACTCCAGACCGGAGATTGTTTTTTCCTTGGATCAAGGGGAGAGATCAATGGCAATAGCATTGGTCCGTAAATATTACCGGTATAATCGAAAGTTAAACCATTTTGGGGCAGGGTATAGGTTACTGACCAGGTGCCGCTCCAGCTCTCGGTGAGCAGGGGTGTTGAATGGATTTTTTTGTTATTAATGGTCTCCACTTTTGCTACATCCTGAACCGTGATGCCAAACAACCCTTTCCATCTTTGTTTGATATGTGATTCAATATTGATGGTAAAACCTTTTGAAATGGCGTGTCCGTTCAGATTATTATAAATGATCTTGTTTGGATCTGTTGCATAATCTGCAAATATCTGGTTGTGGAAATAGGAATACCAGGCCGACAGGTCAAGGGTCACAGGCCATGAATGTGCGCCCAGCTGATGCACATAATTTACATTGATATTATAACTTTTTTCAGGTTTTAGTTTTTCCCTTATTTCCACTACTCTGGCTCCTGTGAGTGCAGCGTGATCTTCTGTGAAAATATTCACTACCCTGAAACCGGTTCCTGCATTCAGCCTGAGAACCTGTTTGTTGTTCATGCTCCACTTCCAGGCAATCCGTGGTGTGATAATGGATTTATGTGCATGGTGATGATCGTAGCGCAATCCAACTAATAAAGTGTGATGGGAATTTAATTTCCATTCATCCTGGCCGAATATGCCAGGCAGAAAATACTGGTCAGGAATATTTTTTCCGGTAAGTGTATCCGTTGTGGCGGTAGAATTATCATCATAATAATTATAACGGCCCGAAAGTCCGAATAATAAATTGTGGTGTTTTTTATTAATGTCCCATAACAATTGTCCAAACATGATCTTTTGACGCGCCATATAAGGCGTGATGCCATAATATGAATCCTGTTCATGACCGGTGGCTGAAAAGGAAAAATGCATGCTTTGTTTTATGGGCAACTGGTAATTTCCTATCAACTCCCATCTTTTTGTGTAAATGCTTTCACCATAGATACTATCAGTGCCCCTGAAGTTTTCATTCCATCTCATATCACCACCCCACCGGTTCTCATAAAAATATCTTCCTGCAAGAGAGAGTACCCTGTTTTTGTCTCTTTCCAGACTCCACTTATTGAAAAGGCTGATCCTGTGCTGCAGGGTAACATCAGTAAAGGCATCCTGATTCTTGTCGTATGGTTTTGTGTAATTAAAATAATTGATGCCAAGAAGCGCGTGCCAGTTTTTTAATTTCCACTTCAACCCAAGGTCAGTCGTGATCTCTTTCCAGTTTGTGCCCATTACACTGGCAGAAAATGCAGGCGCTTTCTTTGGCGATCTGGTTATAATATTGATCAATCCTCCAATGGCTTCTGAGCCATACAATCCTGAAGCAGGCCCTTTTACTATTTCAACTCTTTCTATTAATTCTGAGGGTATGCCAAATAAGCCATAAACCGAAGACAGGCTGCTTACAATAGGCATTCCATCGATGGTGACCATGGTATAAGGACCTTCAAGACCGTTGATATGGATATCTCCGGTATTGCATACACTGCAATTGATCTGAGGCCTTACGCCGTTTACATTTTGAAGTGATTCGAATATGCTGGGAGATGGATTTTTTTTAAAAAATGCAGGGCTATACACTTCAACGGCTATCGGGCTTTCCAGTTTCTTCATTGGCTTCATTGTACCGGTAATAACAATGGCATCAAGGGAAGAAGCATGTGGACTCAATTCAACAATGATCTCCTTTATGTCATTATTCCCGATCACAACCATATTATGATAGGGCTCAAAACCTGTCATGCTGATATGAAGCAGGTGTTTTCCCGGCTTCACTGATTCAAATAAAAAATTTCCTGCAGAATCTGTAATGGTATGTTGTTTCTGAAAAGATACCGTGGCAGAAGCTGCATATTGGTCACCATTCTTTACTATCCCTTTTAGCTGGCTTTGCGAATAAACCAGTTGATTAAAAGCCAACAGCAACAACACTATGATAATTTTAGCGAGCCAGTACATATGGCATCAAAAATAATAAATATTTGAAAATCCAAAGAAAATTTATTTGGTATACCAAATTTTTTATTGCTGGCTTTCCTTTTTATTTTTGTTCATGCCCCATTTTGCATCGCACTCAGAAGAAAATTATCTGAAGGCCCTTTACAGCCTGTCAACAAAGGATATCAGGAAACTCAATAATGTTGCACTGGCCAAGGCCATGGGCCTGAACCCGGCCACAGTACTTGAAATGGTGAGGAAACTTTCTGTCCGCAACCTGGTAGAGGTAAAGTCAGATAAGTCTATCATGCTTACCGAGAAAGGGAAAAAGAAAGCCCTGCTTATTATCAGGAGACACAGGTTATGGGAAGTGTTTCTGGTGGAGAAGCTTCAATACAAATGGAACGAAGTACATGAGCTGGCAGAACAGCTTGAGCATATTGAATCCACAGACCTCATAGACAGGTTGGAATTTTTCCTTGGCCATCCTTCTTTCGATCCGCATGGCGATCCCATCCCGGATAAGTCGGGCAGGATCAAATTGAATGCTTCCATTCCTTTATCATCCTGCCAGAAAGGAAAGAACTACCAGGTGGTAAACCTGGCTGAGACCAATGATGATTTCCTTGCCTACCTTGGAAAACTGGAAATAGCGCCAGGCACCAGGATCAGGATCATTGATCAGCATGCATATGATCACTCCTTTACCATCCGGGTGAATAAGAAACCGGTTCAGCTAAGTGATAAGGTGGCAAGGAACATACTTGTGAATCCTGCCTAGTTTTTTTTCTTTAAAGCATTGTAGAAAGTGTGTTCAACCGCGATGAGGAAACTGTTTTGAATCCCCCTGAACTGATTACCATCCAACTGGAACCGGTATCCGAGGTTCAGCTTTGTATTGCTTTTGATGATGAACTGAATGGCTGGTGCAAGGTCCAGAAAAAATGTTTTCCTGTCAATGGTTGTTTGTCCGAGCAACTCAGCGTATACATTCATATTAAGCTGGTCGTAGCTTTTATATTCAAAAGGAAGAATAAGATAACCGGCCGATAAGGAATAGTCTATGGATGCATAGGTTCTTCCGGGATTGTAAAACACCTTGTCGTATCTCGATGCATCGAGGCCCTGCGTATGAGCAAGCGTTCCTGATACAGCAAGTTTTTTTAATAGCTGAGTGGCTATCAGGCCAATTTGAATTCCGCTTCGGTCACCCATGATATTTACCTCTTCAAAATGATAATCATTCCTGCTGTAGCTCATTCTTGAAAACGCAGCCATCCTGAAATGTTTATGCATATCGTCAATCGATAGAAAGCGGTATTTACCCAATAGGTAAACAGATTCAAACTGCATGTTCCTGGCGGTTGAATTCATATTGGAAAATGTAACGCCCAGGTGTGCCATGAAGTTTTTATTAAAACCTGCCTGGAGCTCGGTGTTCAGGCGCAGCATGTTCTCATTGTTATAGCCTCTGCCAAAACCTGTTGACAATTTTGGTGTCAGTGTATGAGCGGGCATATTTGATGCCGGTTCGCTGAATACGTACAGCTCCTGTGAAATGCTATTGAGACCGGCTGCCATAATGAGGCAGCTGATAAAAATTCTGATCATAAGAAAAAGCCTTCTGCCAGGGGCAGAAGGCTGTATGTTTAAATGATTGCGTGATAGATCCTTGTTCCTTCTTTTACATTGTCTGCCTGGCAGCATGAAGAAGCTTTTCCATCCTGTACACATTCCATTTTACTCATGCTGCTGTATTTTTTATAATTCTTCGCAGAGGTAAAATTCTTATCTACAATGGTAAAGCTGGTACTGCCATCAAGCTTCTGATTGGACGCGTTCAAAAAATGAAAGTACTGGTTGCCAATTTTTATATGACTGTCTTTCTGAAGTGTTGTGTTCTTTACCTCAGTGTTGACAATGAAACCGGCAACTGAAAAACCAGCATCTTCAACCGCCCTGGCAAGGTTATCAAAATCAATTTTTGAATCATCCTGAAAACTGATATGGTATTGCTGGTTTTTAATGTCAACACGCACTTTATCTACGTTTTCAACTTCTTCCAGGGCATTCAATACCGCCTTGGAACACATAGAACAGGTAAGTCCGCCTGCTTCTAGTGAAACCTTTGTTGTCTGGGCCCTGGAAATAAAGGCCAGGCTCATGACCACCAGGGTCATTATAAATGATTTCATATTGGTAAATTTTTGAGGTTAGGATTTTTTGCAACAGGATTTCCCATCAGCTTTTGCTGCGTGATTTTCTGATGAATGCATTTCGCATTTACCATCCTTACAACAATCCATCATCATAGTGCACTTACCATCTTTGCAGCAATCTGCACATTTATCTCCAGTGCATTTACCGTCTTTGCAATCTGCACAACAATTGGCCTTTGCCTGGTCTGCAGCGGTTCTTTCGTATTTACAGCACGCGTGTAATTTATTATATGCTTCAGTGGTTGCTTTCTCATTCTGAGTATCATAACCCACGGCTGCAACAGCTTTTTCAATTTTGGCCATATTTACAGAAGTGCTGTTATAGGTAACCGTAAGGTCTTTTTTCTCAACATCCCATAGAGCATAACTGGCTCCTGCGGATTTTGCAGCTTTTTCAATCTTGCTTTTGCACATACCGCATTCACCGGAAACGCGGATCTTTTCGGTTTTTTCCTGGGCAACTGCAGTAAAGCTTATAAAGAGGACGGCAAATAATAATTGTAACGTTTTCATATAAATTTT
>CAMPIQ010000153.1 GCA_946886475.1 uncultured Chitinophagales bacterium
TTTACATCTTAAGTGCAAATACTTAATTGTGATGTTAAATAGTGAATGCCATCTTTATGGCGTTTACGGCCGGGAACAACGCGAAGCGAATAATAAATCTTTCGGTCAGGTAGCGCCAATCAAAATCATATAGAAAAAAAACACCTTTGATCTTCATTATCTATCTCCGGAACGAAACAAAATAGTTTCCTTACTTTAGTCCACATCAATCAACACGTGGATAATTCATCACCATCTTCCATATATCAAGAACAGCAGCTATTTCAAAAAATTGCTGCCGGCGATGAACAGGCATTCCGCCAGGTGGTGCACCTCTACTATCCAAAGCTGCTGGGTTTTGTTTTTAAAATGACCAAGACCCGCCATACAGCGGAAGAACTGGTGCAGGAAGTGTTTTTGAAGCTCTGGCAAAAAAGACTGGACACCGATATCCAGAACCTCGGAGGTTGGCTGCATACCGTTGCCTCCAACCTCACCATCAATTACCTCCGCAGGGTGGCCCGCGAAAACAAACTGTTTTCGGAAATGAAAAAGTCGGCAGCCTTCTCCAGCAATGCCACAAATGAATCTCTCGATTTGCAGGAATCGATCAACCTCCTGCAAAAAGCGCTGGACCTCCTGCCTCCGCAACAAAAAAAGATTTATGTGCTGAGCCAGATCGAAGGCCTGAGCCGCGAAGAAATTGCCCTGCAGCTTAACCTCTCTCCCAATACCATAAAAAATCACCTGTTAAAGGCTACAAAGTTTGTGCGTGACTATATTAAGAAAGGGGGAACCTCCGTTTCGGGCTTCCTGTTCATTTATTTAAAATATTTTTTTCAATAACTAGTACACCGCTTTTTTTTAACTGTCATTTATTTATCCGGGGCCTCCTGTTTTGGATAGTGCGTTGAAAAAGCGGGTGTCACTGCTAATAAAAATTATGGTAAGAGAGGAACGTATACATTATTTGATTCAGCAATATGCTGCTGAAACAGCAACGGAAGAAGAAGTAAATGAGCTTTCCGCATTATTGCTGTCCCCTGATGAAGACAAAACAGTTGAAAACGCATTGAAGTCCTATTCTTTTTCAGCTGACCTGATGGGTTACGACCGGAATGTGGTTGATAAAATGATCGACAATATTCTCCTGACCAAAAAGGCCAGTGTTGTACCCATGAAAAGATCCTTTGGCTGGATGCGATGGGCTGCTGCCGCTGTTGTGATGCTTATGTTGGGCAGCCTGGCTTTCTGGTATTTCAATAGCAAGGATCAAAAAGATCAGATAACGGCCGTACCTGAGATCAAAAAAGATATTTTACCTGGTGGAGATAAGGCCATCCTCACGCTGGCTAATGGCCGGCAGATCGTGCTGGACTCTGCTTCCGATGGAAGTCTTACAACGGAAGGCGGGGTTAAGGTGATCAAGATCGGTGGTCAGCTGAGCTATGATATGGAAGGCAAAACAGCTGCTGTGCTGTATAATACCATTTCAACACCCAGAGGTGGACAGTACCAGCTGGAACTGGCCGATGGTAGCAAGGTATGGCTGAATTCCGCTTCCTCCTTACGTTTTCCCATGGCATTTTCGGGCGATGACAGAACCGTAGAACTTACCGGTGAAGGATATTTCGAGATAGCACACAATCCGGCCATGCCCTTTCATGTTATGGTAGGAGAGATGGACGTTCAGGTAGTGGGTACCCAGTTCAACATCAACAGCTACAGCGATGAACCATCCATTAAAACAACCCTGCTGGAAGGAAAGGTATGGGTAAGAAAAAATAACAGCCAGGTTTATCTCAATCCGGGCCAACAGGCCATTCTTAGTCCGGGTGCCGATGGTATGCGTGTATCCTATGATGTAAACGTGGAGGAAGTGGTAGCATGGAAGAATGGGAAGTTCTTATTCAACAGCGCCGATATTGAATCCATCATGCGGCAGGTGGCCAGGTGGTATGATGTGGAAGTGGAATACCAGGGTAAGGTGAATGAAACGGTATCAGGTGGATTGTCCCGGTCGGAGAATGCCTCTCAGCTATTGAAAATTTTGGAGCTGGCAGGAAAACTTGATTTTGAAATTGACGGGCACAAGATCGTTGTTAAACCAAAGGAATAGCATAAAAAAAGCCGGTAGTGCTCCAACACTGCCGGCGGATGAGTAGCCATAAAAATTTTAGGGAATCTTTATTTATTAACTCAACACACCAAAGTTATGCAAATAACTGCTTTTGGGAAAGCCTTCCTCTTTCCGTTAGGTAAATTTTTGTCAGGTTTTTTAACAACCAAAACCTTCCTTGCAATGAAGCTTACAACCATACTTCTTCTGGCAGCCTGTCTGCAGCTGAGTGCTTCTGGTTATGGGCAGCGCATTACCATTACAGGAAAAAACATGTCACTGAAATCTGTTTTTAGTGAGATCCGCAAACAAAGCGGGTACAATTTCTTTTATTACGACAAGGACCTTGTAAATGCAAAAGAGGTGAGCATTGAAGCGCGCAATGCTGAATTGGAACAGGTGCTGGTACATATCTTCAAGGGGCAGCCATTAACCTACACCATCGCTGAAAAAACGATCGTGGTCAGGGAAAAAATGATCATTGAAGAACCTGCACCATTGCCGCCTCCAATAGATGTTCACGGCAGGGTAATAAATGAACTGGGTGATCCTGTAGTGGTAACAGTTACCGTTAAGGGTACCAAAACGGCTGTGTCATCGAACGACCGGGGTGAATTTGAAATTAAAAATATTGACGGGAATGCCATTCTTGTAATAACGGGTGTGAGCATTCTGAATCACGAAGTAAGGGTGAATGGACGTACCGATCTTTCTACCATCCGGGTGAAAATTAAAGTGAGTGCTTTGTCCGATACGGTGGTAATTGGTTATGGTACGGCAAGCAGGAAAGACCTTACCGGCGCAGTGGCTTCCGTGAATGTGAACGAGGTTAGAAATATTCCTTTCACCACCTTCGACCAGGCGCTTACGGGTAAGGCGGCAGGCGTGCAGGTGATCCAGACAGATGGGTCTCCTGGTGGTATGCCTAAGATCCGTATCAGAGGGGGTACCTCTTTATTGGGTGGAAATGATCCGCTTTACATTATTGATGGAATACCGGTTACGGTACAAAACCGTTTCCAGCAGGCCGCCGCTGAAATTGTGAGTCCAACGCAGGGTACTGGCGGTGTTGCGGTTTCTGGTGCCTTTGCCCGTGGATTAAACAGTCTGGCCGGGTTGAACATAAACGACATTGAAAGCATCGACATTTTAAAGGATGCTTCTTCAACAGCCATTTACGGATCAAGGGCAGCCAATGGTGTGGTGATCATCACTACAAGAAAAGGAAAGTATAATCAAAAGCCCACTTTTGAGGCCAACTACTATACCAGTATCAGCACGCCGATCAAGGAAAAGATTTTGAATGCCGACCAATACAGGGCCATCATGAAAGAATCGGCCGTAAACCTGAACAATGCAAGGGCGGCTCTTGGTCTTCCATCCCATGCAGAAGCAGATCTGATCATAAATGATCCCAATTACCTGGGTACGGCCAATACGGACTGGCTCGACCTGGTGCTGCGCACCGGCATCACCCATAATGCCGATATTTCGGTAAGGGGCGGAGGTAATGGATCAAGGTATTTCAGTTCTCTGGGCTATACTAAAAATGAAGGTACCGTACTTGGAACCGATTTTCAGCGTATCTCCGGTAAGCTTAGTCTTGATAATGATATCACACGCAAATTCAGTGTCAATACCAATATTGATTACGGATTTACTTCCCATAATATTACCAATGGTGTTTATGCCCAGGCTTTCTTTATGCCGCCAACACTTCCGGCTTATAATCCCGATGGCTCGGTAAGACCAATACAGGCAGGGGATCTTGGAGCACAGAACTATGAAGGATTTCAGACGCCACTGGAATTGTTGCGCGGAGTGAACAAATCAAATGCTTTCAATGTATTAGGATCTATGGTTTTTGAATATGACCTGATGCATGATCTCAAATTCCGTTCTATTAACTCAGTGGGCTATGTGAATTACCGACAGGAAAACTTCGCGCCTTCCACTATCCGGATTTCAAGTCCCTTTGGCACCGATGTTTCCCCTGGTGTGGCTACCCAGGCAAGCACCCAGGATATCAATCTGAATTTTGAAAATACACTTACCTGGAATAAAAAGTTTTCACCGGACCACCAGCTGAATTCTGTGATAGGTACCTCCTGGCAGAAATTCAGGAACAGGACCTTTTCTGCCAGCGGCCAGGGATTCCCGGATGATGAGTACCTGAACAATCTTTCTTCCGCCGCACTGGCATTGCCACCAACAGGAACTTCAGGTCAGAATGTATTACTGAGTTACTACCTGAGAGCTAATTATGCTTTCAAAGAAAAGTATTACCTGAATTTTACAGGACGTGCTGACATTTCCTCGAAATTCCCCGAAGGCAAACGAAATGCATTGTTCCCATCAGGTGGCGTGGCCTGGACCATTTCTGAAGAAAAATTCATGAAAGATGTTCAGTGGCTGAGTAACCTGAAACTTAGGGCCAGTGCAGGTTATGCAGGTACGCAAAACCTGGGTGATAATCTTTTCTATACACTTTATAGTCCTGCTTCTTATGGTGGTACCAATGCACTGCTGCCCACGCAGCTTGGAAATGATGAACTTCAGTGGGAGCGTACCTTCCAGAAAGATGCCGGTCTTGACCTTGGTCTTTTCAATTCAAGAGTAAACATCTCTCTTGGTTACTATGTAAAAAGAACCGACGGTATCCTGTTCAATACAGCTGTTGCTACCAGTTCAGGTTTCGGCAGCCTCATTTCCAACATTGCCGACATTCAAAATAAGGGCTATGAATTTGACCTGAGAGCTGACTTCGTCCGCAACAGGAACTTTCAGTGGTCAGGTGCATTGAATGTATCAAGAAACCAGTCGAAGGTGCTGGCCATATCAAATGATATGAATGTGCAGAATACAGGATTGTTGCGTTTCGGTGATGCTGCCCTGATGGTTGGTCAGCCTCTCGGACTCCTTTATGGCAGAATGTACAAGGGTGTGATGAGAACCCAGAAGGAAGTGGATGATTATATCAATTCAAACATTCTTGCACAATATGGTTTCTATCCATACCTCGGTATTGGCGATCCGCATTATGTAATGGATCCGGCCATGAATTATTTTAAAGACAGTATTATCGGTAATGCAGAACCGAAGTTCTTTGGTGGCTTTACCAACAGCATCAATTATAAGAATTTCAGCCTGGTTGCCCTGATCACTTTTTCCTATGGTGGCGATATCATGTACCTGGCCGATGTGCAGAATTTTGATATGACCTCCAGGAAAAACAAAGGTGTGCGGGTGCTGGATCATTATTCAGTGAACAATCCGGATTCAGAGAATCCAAGGTTATTGTACGGCGAAAGCAGTTATTCTTATGCTTCAAGCCATAGTGTTTTTGATGCTTCTTACGCCAGGCTAAAATCGGTGACGGTCAGTTACCAGTTTCCTGAAACTATGCTGAGCAGGCTGAAGGTAAGAAATGCTTCCCTCTATGCTTCCGCAATGAATCTTTTTACCATTACAAATTATCCGGGTGCAGATCCTGAAGTAAACAGTGATCCATACAGCATCATTGGCGGTTATACGGATGTGGGCGGATATCCAACCATCCGTCAGTTCAATATTGGTTTCAGACTTGGATTCTAAACTTTAAAATGTTCAACATGAAAAATATTTCATTCTCTATACTATTGCTTGCATCGCTTTGCATGATGCAGGCCTGTAAAAAAGAACTCAATGCACTGCCGGAAAATTCAAGGGTGGCTGCAGTTGCCATTACCGACGCCAGGTCGGCCGAAACGGCGTTGAATGGTGTATACTATGCATTTGCCAATGCTACTCCGGTAAAAACCAACTGGACCAATCACGAGCGCTATCCGGCCATGCTTGCCGGTTACCTCAATTATGGTTTTGGTCCGGATCCCGCATCGGAAAATCGCAATAACGGGTTAAGCTCAATTTACTGGAATGAATCCTATATACTGATCAATGCCGCCAATGGAATGCTGAGTGGGATGGAAAAGCTGGATGATAATACGTTTGCGGGAAACAGGAAAAAGGAGATCATCGCGGAGACCCGCTTTCTGAGAGCCTATGGACATTTCAAACTCCTGAGTTATTATGCGGAGTGGTTCAAGCCTTCCAGTGCCCTGGGTGTATTGATAAGAGATGTGCCTTCAAGTAAAGGAAACATCTCAAAGCAAAGAAGCACGGTACAGGAAAGCTATGATTTCATAATTGCAGATCTGGATGATGCCATTGCAAATGGTGCTGAAACAAGACCCGGTCATTATGCTACAAAATGGGCGGCCATGCTGCTTAAAATGAGGGTGCTGATGAGCAGGGCAGGCAGCGGCGATTATGCTGAAGTGATCAGTCTTGCCAATAACATTATTCAGACGGGTCCCTATCAGCTGGAACCTGTTACTAAGGATCTGTTTTATATCAAAGGTTTAGCAAGTAATGAAGTGATGCTGGGTTTGAAGCCACAGGCCAACCAGCACCTGGATTATTACAGCCGCTCCAAGCAATTCTGGCCCAGTGCTTCTTCACTTTTTGTGGCTACAGGTAATTTGAAAGACCTGTTACAGGATGATCCAAGGAGTTCCTGGCTGGTGGGAAGCGCCAGTCCCTATGCTGCCTATACTCCCAATTCATATTATTTTACCAAGTATATACCACAGGGTTCTGTGGCCACTCCGGTTTCCGAAACCTATTATGCCATGCGCCTTTCGGAAGTGTACCTGCTGAAAGCGGAAGCCATGATCAGATCAGGCGGAAGCCTTGATGATGCAAAAACAGCCATCAAAGAAGTGATGACAAGGGGCGGCGTTACAGATTTTTCTGACATTGACAATGCTGCCACACCTGAAGATCTGTTGGTGCAACTCTATTATGAAACTGCTAAAAGTTTTGTTGCTGAAGATGGTCAGGAATGGATGGCCTTATTGCGCCTTGATTTTAATACCGTAAAGCAGATCAGGCCTACAATCACCGATCAGCGGCAGTATATAGTTCCCATTCCTCATAGTGAGTTTGTGTACAACCCGGCCATCGGGGATCAAAACCCCGGATACGATAAATAGGGTTCGTATTATTTAAAGCAATAAAAAATGATTCATGTTCAGTAAAGGAAAATACATACTGGCCGGCCTGCTGATTACAGGCCTGGCCTCTTTTTCACAAACAGTAAAATTCGCCGGTACTGCAGATGAAAAATATAACGGCAGCAAGGTTATTCTTTACAACCGCGCAACAGGCGATCATGATTCCGCCACATTGAAAGATGGCCGGTTTGAATTGAACGTATCCTATAAGGAGCCATCTGTTTATTACTTCTACAGTCAATATGAGATGAAAACGAAAGGTGGCTATGCTCCCTTTGGTATCATGGTTACAGAGCCGGGCACCGTCAATATAGAAGCCAGTATGGAAAACTTTACTGCTTCCAGGGTAAAGGGCGCCAAAGAATACGATCTCTATTCGGCCTATAATAAAAAAAGTGGTGAAGCGCAAAAAAAGATCATCGATGACCTCACAACTAAATATGGAGCTGAGCTGATCAACAATAGAAATCCTGATACATCTGATGTCAAATTCAAACAGTTGATGAAAGATTACCAGGAAATGAGCCAGGCCAATCAAAAGATAGAAGAAGAAAGGCTTACTCAATTCATAAAAGACCATCCTGCTTCATTTGCGGCTATCTATATGCTGAACAGGTATGTAAGCAGTATGGAACTGGAAAAAGTTGAAGCGCTGTATGCTTCCTTATCATCCAGGCATAAGGAAACAAGTATAGGTAAATCCATCACCAAAGGAATTGAAGCAAGAAAGATCACGGCCATTGGTATGATAGCTCCTGATTTTTCACAACCTGATACGCTGGGGATTCATGTGAAACTATCTGACCTGCGTGGCAAATACGTATTGGTGGATTTTTGGGCATCATGGTGTGGCCCTTGCAGGGCTGAGAATCCTAACCTGGTAAGATCCTTCAACCGGTTTAAGGACAAAGGCTTTACTGTATTGGGTGTTTCACTTGATCAACCCGGAAAGAAAGAGGCATGGTTAGGCGCTATCCGCAAGGATGAATTAAAATGGACCCAGGTTTCTGATCTGAAGTTTTGGGACAATGAAGCTGCAGTGCTGTATGGAATTAAAGGCATACCGGCCAACCTGCTGCTCGATCCACAGGGTAAGATCATTGCAAAAGACCTGAGAGGCGCTGACCTGGATAAAAAACTTGAAGAATTGTTTGGAGGATAGATCCTTTACAGGATCATCTTCAGTTCATTTTTTGAAACATTTTTTTGAAAATAATTTTTGTCATCACGCTATGCATGGCATAATGCGGTATGGGGGCGCAATTCAATACCAGGGTAGTGGGTGAACTCCCGTACTTTGAAAAAGGTGCAGTCGTTTACTTATCACCGTTAGCCTCTTCCAGAAAAAGGGATTCTGCGATAGCTGATAAGGGATCCTACTCTTTGAATACCAGTGATGA
>CAMPIQ010000154.1 GCA_946886475.1 uncultured Chitinophagales bacterium
GTTCTTATCTGCTTCAGAAAACCCTCCGTTCTTTTCATCCGACCATTGCATTGGCGTTCTAACGCTTTCTCTTCCTTTAAGTGAAAGGTCTTCGCCCATTCCAATTTCATCTCCATACCTTATTAAAGGAACTCCGGGCATGGAAAAAAGTAGACTGTAATACATTTCAAGCTGTTGACGGTTGCCATCTACCATTGGCGACAATCTTCTCCTGATGCCTCTGCCGTAAATTCGCATATTTTCTTCCGGTGCATATTCGGCAAAAACTTTTTGTATTTCCTTTTCAGATAACAGCGACAGGTTAAGTTCATCATGGTGCCGGAGGAAATTCAACCACTGGCTTCCGGCATCCAGATGCGGTAAAGATGTTAAGGCATTTGAAATAATTTGAGCGTTTTTTTCAGCAAGCGAAAGGAAAAGATGCTGGTTAACGTAAAAATTAAAGACCATATGCATCCTCTTATTGCCCCTGATATAAGTTGAAACTTTTTGAGGAGGTACATTGGCTTCAGCAATCAAAACAGCATCACTTTTGAGCGCAGCAATACACGATCTCATTTCATTTAAAAAGCGAAGCGGTTTTTCTTTATCCACTTCTTTCATCCCGTACGATTCTATCAACCGCTCTGCTGCATCAATTCTAAATCCACTTACTCCCAGCGATAACCAGAATTGTATGATCTTCAGGATTTCCTTTTGAACGGCTTCACTTGCAATATTCAGATCTGGTTGTTCCTTATAAAAACGATGTAAATAATATTGACCTGCCACCTCATCGTAGGTCCACATGGTATTTTCTTCGCCGGTAAACATCAGGTGTTCTTTTTCATAGGCCAGCGGTTCATCAGTCCAGATATAATAATCACGGTATTTTGACCCGGGATCCTGCCGGGCCTGCAGGAACCAGGGATGCTCAACCGAAGTGTGGTTAACCACAAGATCAATGATGAGTCTTATTCCTAAACCGGATGCCTTTTCTATGCAATGGGTAAAATCTTCAGGAGTGCCAAGCCTTTTATCTATGTCATAATAATCCATAACGTCATAGCCGTTATCCCTGTTGGGGGAAGGAAAAAAGGGAAGCAGCCAGATACAGTTCACGCCTAAGTCCGCTAAATAATCAAGCTTTGAATTTAGTCCTTTAAAGTCGCCTATACCATCATTGTTGGAGTCATAAAAACTCTCTACGTCGAGCGAATAAAATATTGCGTTACAAAACCAGTTATTGTGCATATTGATTCTCAACTTAAGTTTTCCAATCTTTCGTCAACGCCCTTCTTCCATGATACCTATTAATTATATGCCATAGTGGTCTGGGGATAAATCTTAGCTGAACAATAAGGTTGATATAGGCATTGATTATACTATACATGATTCCTACATCAATTGTCAAGGGGGAAACGAAAATCCTGTAATTGGCATGAAATCCCGAACCGGAACAGCGTAGCTGCTATATTAACCGGTACCTTACAGACCAGGGTGGTCGAAATCAGGTACGCCTAACCGTGATGAAGGGCATGGTAAAGTTAAAGCAGGCTCCAGGGATGGAAAGAGTGGTGGAAACCGTTAGAAAGGAAAACACCTGAAATGAAGTTCAGGCGTTTTGTTTTATGAGTAGTTAACCGTGTTGGGATCATGGGTATACCCTGTTAACTTTTGATTCTGATGTTATTTAGTTTGTTTTACACCGCTTACAAGCAGTTCAGGAGCAGGACATGGACCAGTTCAATTTATAGGGCTGGTTTTTTTCACTTATACAGCTGAATAGAAAACAGGTTACGAAGGGCATTTTGATCTGCTCCTTTTTTCCAATGGAAAAATCAACCGTTCCGCTAACATATTTCTCAATACCGGAAGTGTCCAGCATTTGCCAGTCACCAAATCCAGTAGGGGAGGATAGGAAATCTGATCTTTTGCAGGCCAGCTTTTCCACCATATCCCTAAGCAATTCCGGCTGGTCGAGCGAGGCGGAGATATAAATTTTCTTTTTCATGATCATAAGTTGACAGGTAATGCCAAATCACACGATTCTTTATTATAAGATGTGTAACCGGCAGTTTTTATTAAAAAGGAATGGTTAAAAACTTTTACAGGAATGTTAAGGATCTGGCAACTTTACTTATGAGAGGGTTAACAGAGGGCATTCTGGTGCCAATAAATTTAATTCAGGGGATAGAACCTGGTTTTGTTTATTATTTTTGAATGTTATTAGCCCTTGATGCGTTTTACGACCATACAAAAGTTTAGTGCTTTTTTGTTGCTGCTTGTTTTTGCAACGGGTAGTGCCCCAAAAGCATTATTTCATGACCTCATAGCGGGTCATGAAGATGTAGCCGGTTGTACTGTTGACCATGGAAGGGACGTTTTGCACCAGCACGAAACGGATTGTGATTTCGATGACCTTGTTGTTCCGGCGCCATTTATTTATGGTAAATCCATATCAATTCATCCAGCTGCGCCATTTTTCATTCAGCCGTTACCAGTTCTTACCCCACAATACATTGCTTCATTTTTAAAGAATACAGAAAGCCGCGGTCCACCCACAATATGATTGAAACCGGATTAATTCTTTTTTTTAATTTATCAATCATACTACATGAAGAAGTGGCTCTTTTTGATTTCATTGCTTGTAGCGGGCATGATAACATTTGCCCAGCCAAGAACCCGTACTGTTCTGACCGGATTTATAACTGATGCTCATACCGGCGTGGCATTACCGGGTGCATCCGTGATCATTTCAGATTCAAGGAATGGCACCATCTCAGATTCTGCAGGTCATTATCAGTTGACAAATATTCCTGCAGGTCATACTATTATCGAAATTTCTTTCTCAGGATATAAAACCATAGTTGAACACATTGATATTTCCTCCAGCCATACTATGAATTTTTCTTTAACACCTGCGGTGCTGGAGAATGAGGGTGTTACTATAACTGCGGTGGCGAATGCTACCAGCATCCGGAAAGCTCCCATCCCCGTAACGAGGGTAAGCCGGAAAGAGCTGATCAATACAACATCAACCAATATAATTGATGCACTGAGCAGGCAGCCCGGCATTAGCCAGCTATCCTCAGGTCCTGCTGTGTCAAAACCCGTGATCCGGGGCCTTGGGTATAACCGCCTTGTTGTGATCAATGATGGCATCAGGCAGGAGGGACAGCAGTGGGGTGATGAACATGGAATTGAGATAGATCAATATAGTGTGAACAGGGTGGAAATAGTAAAGGGCCCTGCTTCACTGATTTATGGAAGCGACGCCATTGCAGGTGTGATCAACATTATTACCACAGCACCATTGCCTGTTAATACCATCAGGGGGAATATATTAGGCAGTTATCAGACAAATAACCGCCAGCGTGCTTTTAATGCCAATATCGGCGGAAATAAATACGGATTCAACTGGAATCTCTGGGGAACTTATAAAGCCGCAGCGGATTATTCAAACAGGTTTGATGGCCGGGTTTATAATTCAAAGTTCAATGAAAAAAATGTTGGAGGTTATATTGGTTTAAACAGATCATGGGGCTATAGTCATTTTATAGTTAGCAGTTTTAACCAGAAGCTTGGAATGGTTGAAGGAGAAAGAAATGCCTTTGGAAATTTTATAAGACCATTACCTGGCGGGGGCGATGTCATGGCCAGCAATGATGATTTCAACGATACTGATCCTCATGTGCCTTATCAACATGTAAATCATATAAAATTCACCAGTGATAACAGTTTCAGGGTTGGTAAAAACAGGTTGTCGGTGGTATTGGGAATGCAGTCAAACCTGCGAAGGGAATTTGGAGAGGTGGATGATCCGGAGCAGGAAGAATTGTTTTTTGACCTGAAAACATTTAATTATAGCGCAGCCTACCATTTAAATGACAGGAACGGATGGTCAACCTCTGTTGGTTTAAATGGTATGGTTCAGAGAAATCTGAATAAAGCCGAAGAAGTGTTGATACCCGAATACCTCCTGTTTGATCTTGGAACTTTCTTCTATGCACAAAAGACCATTGGAAAAAGCAGTTTCAGTGGTGGATTGAGATATGATAACCGTTCACTTGAGGGAAAAGAATATTTTGATGGTACAGCTTTAAAGTTTTCTGCCCTCAAAAAAAATTATTCTAATTTTTCAGCGAGTGCGGGCCTCAGTTATTCAGCAACTGAAAATTTTGTTCTGAAGTTTAACCTTGCCCAGGGATTCAGGGCTCCGTCTGTACCGGAATTATTGTCAAATGGTACACATGAGGGCACCAACAGGTATGAATATGGATCGAGGGATCTGCGTTCTGAAAGAAGTTTGCAGGGCGACCTGAGTAGTGAATGGAATTCCGAACACCTGTCGCTGGTAGCCAACGTATTTTATAACCACATCAGTCATTTTATTTTTTATAGCAGGCTCCCATCTGTACATGGTGGTGATTCAGTTGTAGATGTTGAAGGTGAACTGATTCCTGCATTTCAGTTTAGTCAGCAGGACGCGTTCTTAACAGGAGGCGAATTCCTGATTGACCTCCATCCACATCCTCTGGACTGGCTGCATTGGGAAAACCGTTTTTCCATTGTGATCGGGCGGTTTCTGCAACCGGTAGAGGGGATAAGATATCTTCCCTTAATTCCGGCACCCAGATGGGTAAGTGAAATCAAAGGTGAATTTATGAAGAAAGGAAAGTTTTTCAGGGATCTGTCCTTTCAGGTAGAGGTGGATCATAATTTCCGGCAGGATCATCCTTTCTCGGCTTTTGGAACGGAAACGTCAACTGCAGGTTACACGCTGTTAAATGCAGGCTTGAGTACGGACATCATCAATAAGGATAAAACATTGTTCAGCATTTATTTTAATGCAATGAATATTGGAGATGTAGGTTATCAAAACCATTTAAGCAGGTTAAAGTATCTGGATGAAAATGCCTGGACAGGTCGCAGGGGTATCTATAATATGGGTAGAAATTTTTCTGTTAAGATCAATGTGCCTTTAAGGATTGAATAAGTTTTTAAACACATAAATCAGTTGGTTCATGAGTCGGAATTAATAACAGAATTCTCGGGATCTGAGGACAGGGATTACACGAATACTGCCGAATAAGTGGCAATAAATCTACAGAATGCAGGATGTGAAGCGTTTTAAATGTATTCCATCAATTTAAAAATTTCAACTTTATTCATCCTGATATTATTGCAGAGGCACCATTCAATTTGTTTCATTATTTGTGTGATCCATGTTCTCAAATCTTTTGATTTTTGAAAAATGGTACGTTTTTTCTATTACCTGTTATATGAAAGGCTTCGTGATTTGTATGGTATTGGTAACCATGAGTACCTCTTTTGGAAACACCGGGAAAACATTTTCGAATCCAAACCCCGAGAATAAAATATTTATAATTACCCTTGACGGATTCAGGTGGGAAGAGGTTTTCAATGGCGCTGATGCTGAATTGCTCAGTGACGCAAGGAGTACTGCTGATACAGCATTTGCAAAAGCTTTGTATTGGGATGAAGATCCGGTTGTAAGACGGAAAAGGCTGCTGCCTTTCTTCTGGAATGTTATTTCGAAACATGGTGAACTATATGGCAACAGGAAATTTGACAATAAAGTAAATGTTGCCAATCCATATGCATTGTCTTATCCGGGATATAATGAATTGCTCACCGGAAGTGTTGATTATTCCATCTATAATAATGACAAAAAAAAGAATGCTAACAAAAATATTTTACAGATCCTCAATAAAACGCCGGGTTATATAGGCAAGGTAGCGGCTTTTACTTCATGGGATGCTTTTCCATACATCCTGGATAAGGATGAGAAAAACAGTTTTGTTTTGAATAGTGGTATACAAAAACTGGATGGTCAGAAATTAACCCCCTCCCAAAAATCTTTGAATTCTATTCAGGGTAATTTAGAGGCATCACCAACCAGGTATGATGAACTTACCTATATCGCCTGTAAAGAATACATCATAAAAAATAAACCTTCTGTTGTTTTCCTGAGCTTTAGTGGAACAGATGATGCCGGTCATGCAAGGCGTTATGACCAATACCTGCAGGAAGCCAATAATGCGGACCGGATGATTGGTGAATTATGGCGCCTGGTTCAAAGCATGCCCGACTATGCAGGCAAAACAACATTTTTAATTACTACAGATCATGGCCGGGGTAAAGAAAAATCCAACTGGTCAAAACACGGGATCTTTGTTCCAGGCTCATCACAAACCTGGTATGCGCTGCTTGGTAATAAAGTGGTGCCACATGGTGAAATGAAAAACAAAACGCAGGTTTACCAAAAAGAATTGAACAGTCTGGCACTGGATATTTTAGCCCGCAATTAATTATTTTATCCTCCTTTTTTTTATCAACATTTATCATCTTACGGCATAGTTTTTACGGCTATATACCTGATAGTTTATTGTAAATGACGATTAAACTACAGGCACTGGCGTAAGACCCATACAAGGACTTCAACAGATAACTGATCAACACTGGTGAAGGAAACAAACCCTTGTTGATAAAAAGTGGAAGGCACTACCAGTAGCCGATAAATATCTATTCATTAAAAATTAAAAATCATGGCAGAAAATGTAAGAGGTCAGGGTAACCGTGACCAAAATAGAAATTTGCAAAATGAAAATAGCGGTCAGGTTAACAGAAGCCGGAACCAGCAAGGCAATTCCCTAAGTGGTCAACAGGAAAAAATAAGCTCCGGTAATCAAAGGTCGCAGCGTGGGCTGGAAAAGGATCAGTCAGGGATTGACAAAGCTTCACGTTCCGGTAATCGGCAGGCAATGGAAGAGTAATCAAACTGGTGAACATGAAGAAGGGAAAAGAAGACCGTAAAAGCAAAAAGGTTACAACCCGTGAACAGGAAAGTCAGAAAGAATGTGAAACCATGAGCCAGCAACAGAACCGGTATGGGAAAGGCAGGCAGCAAAGTGGATCTGACGGCAGTGATGTTAAAACGAGGGGAAGTAATCATTAATTAAAGCAGCATCATTAAAACTTAAAATATGGAAGATAACAAAAGAACGAATCCGGGGCAGATCCGGGAAAACCAGGAGGAGAGAACGTCAATTAAGGAAAACCTGGAAACAAGAGTGAATAAATCAACGCAAGACCTTGATGAAAAATCATCAACCATTGGAAACGCAGACCGGGGTAGAAGATCCGGTTTATCAAGTAAAGATGGACTTACCGGTAGTGACCTCGATGGTCAGGTAACCCGCTGATAAAAAAGCCCGGCAATTACAGCCGGGTTTTTTTATCAGTTATATGGAATCCATCATTTTAATTTAAGAGCCAGGATGTAAATGTTGATAACATTCTACAACCCGTTTCAAAAAAATCAGGCAGGCGTACTCATCATACCAGTCATTAAACATCAGTTAACCGGGCATACTATTTTTATTGATAAGATTGACGGTAATCATTTTTGACTTAAAAATTTACAGTTATGGCAGAAAACAGAAATCAAGATCAGGACAGAAACCAGGGTAACCAGTCTCAACAAGGACAGCAAGGTAACCAGGGTGGATCTCAATCAGGCATGGGTGGATCACAAGGTGGTTCACAACGTGGTTCTGAAGGCCTCGGCGGACAAAGCCAGGGCACAAGCGGTGGTTCTCAAAGTGGACAGGGCAATCTGGGCAGAAGTGGCTCTGAAGGTTCTTCTGGATTAGAAGGTGGTGATCAGGGTCGTGGTGGAAGCACTGGTTCAGGTAATACTGGTCGCAGTGGCAGCGAAGGAAGCAACCAGGGTGGTTCTTCCCGCAGCGGACAAGGTGGAATGTAATTTTCCATCTGTTCTGAAAGCCGAAGTGGAACTAAAGCGAATCTAAATTCCGCATCCGCGTCTATCTTGTCTTTCAGATAATTAACAATGAGCTCCGTACACAACGGGGCTCATTGTTTTAAATGGGGTAGGGCGAAATTCAAAATTCAAAAGCACGCTTATAGTAGAGATCAAAGAAAGATTGATGAAATAATTTTAAAACTATTGTATGGATAAAAAAGATCAAAAAAATCATGAAAGGCCTTTGTCCTATCCAAGGCCAACGGAAACAGATAACCAGTTACAAAACCAGCCTGAATTTATAGAAGAGCAACCCAATAAACCGGATGAAGGAAAAGCAAAGGAAGCGCAGAATATCAGCGATACTGAAGAGCAAAGGGGAAGGTGAAAATTTTCATCGAAAATCTTGGATGCATTATGAGCTAACCGTAATGTCTTGCTAATGCAAGACAGGCCATTTAATATTGGGGATCAATGTAGGGCCATGTTATTGCATGGCCATGTTGTATTCAGGCAATTGTAAAATCAATGGAGCTTTAATAGAATCTTAAACATCCAATAATAACAGGACGGCAATAGCATGGCTGATTTGATGCCTGCAATGTCAAATCAACATAGGTTCGATAGTAGCAGCATACATCCATTAATAATAAGACCATGCAATAGCATGGCCCTACAATGTCATCTTATATTTTTCTGGACATGCAGTAGCATGTCCAAACGGCTT
>CAMPIQ010000155.1 GCA_946886475.1 uncultured Chitinophagales bacterium
GGGGCACAAAAGAAGAAAGAGAAAGAGAGCGGAGTGCGCATACTCTTTCTCTTTCTCTTTCTCAAAAAACGTATTGGTATTCTATCTTCCCACTCAGACTCTTATACTTATCATAGATCGCTTCCTTTGTCTTCAGCCCATTTGCATTGTACTGGTATCTCCAGATCAGGTAATCGGGATTATTGATAGGAACTGTGATCTTTTGGATCACTTCTCCATTTTCAGAATATTCAAACATGTATTCAGGTAACAGAATGCCAACTTTCGGATTATGCCTTACGATATCTGTTAACTGGTTCTCCTCATTATAATAATAATAAACAGGCACTGACCTTACATTCCTGCGTGTCTCGGTTTCTTCTATCACATTTCCATTGGCATCGTGTTTGAATTCTACAAGGGTGGTATCATTCCCATTTTTTATCCTGAGCATCCTTGCCGGCTTATCGCCATTCCAATACCACAGGTGCTGGTCGCTCTTATGGAGAAACCTGGCAGAGTCGGAGGAACTGTGAGCGATCTCTATCAGCTTACCCGCATCATTGTAGGAATAACTGGTAACACTCACCACCAGGTTGCTGCTGTCAACCGTTTTAATAACATTGCCATTTGCATCAGCATAGGTCAGTAAAATGGAAGGATTGCTTTGTGCAGAGCTGCTGATGGTTTTTAATATGCCTGTAGTTGGAGAAAATTGCTGTTCAATTAAGAAGTCCTGGATCCTTGTATTTTCTGCATCGTAGCTGGTCAGAATTACACGGCTCACCTTATTCTTAATGTAGTTGCGTATCAGATCACCAGATTCCCTGGTACCGATTATGTCTTTGTAATAATACTGTGCGGAAGCCGATAATGAACATATGGATACAGCCACCAGGAAGAGTGCTCTCATTAAGATATTGTTTTACCAAAAATAGATAATGCTTTTGGTGAAACCATTAGTATAAGTCCTTACTGGAGATTTTGTCCCTATTTTTAAGGAAAATTTTGCGTGTCCCACCAGCCAGAACGTAAGGAAAGGAACTGCCTCAATTGCGGCGCCACGGTTGCCGGCCGGTTTTGCCAGGTTTGTGGCCAGGAAAATACGGTTAACAAGCAGTCTGTCTGGGGTCTGATCAGGCATTTTATCTTTGACCTTTTTCATTTCGACGGTAAGTTCTTCGAAACACTCAGGTACCTGTTCTTTCGTCCCGGATACATCCCTCTTCAATATGTATCGGGCAGGCGGATAAGTTACCTCGACCCGGTACGTATGTATTTGTTCACTTCAGCTGTTTTCTTCCTCATTTTCTTTTCTGTTTCTGATCCGGTAAAAGGTTTGGATGAAGGCGAAAGACAGATGACGAGAACGGAAAGACTGGATTATACTTCTGTTCTTTATCAGAAGCAGCTGAACGCGCAAAACGACAGCCTGGATCAAAAACAGCTCAGGTTTTTATTGGATACTTCATACAGGATCATTCTAACCAAAGAAAAAACAGGGGCCCATCCCGATTCCACTTTTCCTGTTAAACTGGATAATGAGGAACTATTGATGGTCGTTAAAAAAACCACACCCTTAAAAGTGACGGTAAATGCTTCGGGGTGGTTTGAAAATAAACTGCAAAAGAAGCTGGAAAATCATAAAAGAAAATTTGGTGATGACAGAAGAGCAATGATCAGGGATATATTGGACACTTTCCTGCATACCTTACCTTATTTGCTTTTCATTTCACTTCCTTTTTTTGCCCTGATCCTGCAATTGCTTTATATCAGAAGAAAGCAATTTTATTATAGCGATCATGCCGTATTTACTTTATATCATTACATCTTTACTTTTATCCTGATCATATTCACGCTTATTTTTGAGCAGCTCGATAATATAACAGGAGGATGGTTCTTTAATCTGTTACGCACCCTGTTCATTATTTACGGCGTAGTTTATCTGCTGGTAGCCATGAGAAGGTTTTACAGGCAGCACTGGGGAAAGACTATATTGAAGTTTTTATTGCTCAATTTCCTTGCTTTTAATCTGGTAATGTTGCTGATGATAGTGTTTATTTTATTCTCCTTAATACAGTTGTAAATATGCAATCCAATAAAGAAGCGTTCGAAAGGTTAGTAGCAATTATGGATGAATTGAGGGAAAAATGTCCATGGGATAAAAAGCAGACCATTCATTCCTTGCGGCAGATGACCCTCGAAGAAACCTATGAACTTACAGAGGCCGTCACAGATAATAACTGGAAGGCCATAAAGGAGGAACTGGGCGACCTGTTACTGCATATTATTTTTTATTCAAAGATCGCTGCTGAAGAAAAACAGTTTACCATCACTGAAGTGATCGAGGGCATTTCAAAAAAGCTGATCGACCGCCATCCACATATTTATGGTGATGTGAAGGTGGAAAATGAAGAAGACGTTAAAAGGAATTGGGAAAAATTAAAGATCAGGGAAGGAAAAACATCTGTTCTTTCAGGTGTGCCTAAAGCACTGCCTTCGCTTATCAAGGCTATGCGCCTGCAGGAAAAGGCAAAGCAGGTGGGCTTTGAATGGGAGAATAAGGAACAGGTATGGGAAAAAGTAAAAGAAGAAGAAGAGGAATTGAAGGAAGCCATCACAGAGGGATCGCATGAAAGAATAGAAGAGGAGTTTGGCGACCTGGTTTTTTCCCTGGTCAACTTTGCACGGTTTTTGAATATTGACGCCGAGAACGCACTCGAGGTCACCAATAAAAAGTTCATAAACAGATTTACCCGGATGGAGGAAAAAGCCATGTCCACTGGCAAACAACTTGATAAAATGAGTTTGCAGGAGATGGACAACATCTGGAATCAAATCAAACGGGATAAGTATTGAATTCTCTCAAAATAAATAACCACCTTCCAAAACGATACCTGCTGTTATTTGCTGCCGGGTTGTTGTTACTGTCATTTATTTCGTCCTGGTATTTCAACGTACAGCCTTCGGTTGAGAACCAGCAACGCTCATTGCAACGTTATTTGAACAATCAGGAAGAAGATGCCCGTGAATTGCTTAAGGACAGTATTCTTATGCGGAAGCTGGTATTGAAGAATGAATCGCTTGATGAATTCCGGGAACTGGCTTCAAAAAATTTTGGTTTATTCCTTTTTGCCGAAACCATCTCCGATAACCAGGATCTTTTATTCTGGAATAACCAGAAGATACTTCCACCCCCCGTTGATTTCACCCTTCCCGATGGAGAATACTTTCAGCGTCTTGAAAATGGATATTATGTTGTTTTGAAATCAACGCTGCGCTTTTCGGGAATGTCCAATACCATCATTGCATATGTAATGATACCGGTGCTTCACCAGTACTATCTCGAAACCGATTACCTGGTGAGCAGGTTTGCACATGATGCGGATGCCATCGACAAAATCTTTCCTACAGATGTACACACAGGCTATCCCCTTAAGTCAATAAGCGGCAAAACACTTTTTTATATAAAAGAGGTAGCCCATTCAAAGGTGGCTGTTACTGATACCATAACCATCATGCTCCGGTTATGCGCCCTGGTTTTCCTCCTGGTATACATGCATATTGTTGCAGAGAGGATGACGAAAAAATACCGGGCTTTGTATGGAATTGCCTTCCTTGCCATTTCCTTTTTTGTACTGCGGTTTATAATTTATCAGTTCCCTTCCATTTTTTCATTCAGGCAATTCGATCTTTTTGATCCTTTAGTATTTGCAGCCAATGATATTAATGCATCACTCGGCGACCTGCTTATAAATTCAGTCCTGCTTTGCTGGCTCATTATTTTTGCCTGGTTTAATCTTGGTCCCATCCAAAAGCTGCCTTCCTTTTTAAAAGGGAACAATCTATATGGAGCAGGCGTGTTTGTGCTGTTCATTCTGATCTTTACCAGTTTCCAGTTTGCCAATATTATAAAGAGCCTGGTGTCGGATTCCAAGATATCCTTCAACGTAACCAATTTCTTCAGTCTGGATACCTATACCGTAATTGGTTTGATTGTTCTGGCCCTGCTTTCTTTAAGTTATTATTATTTCACCCGGATCCTGTTCAGGTTTATTTTCCCCGTTTTCCGTGACCATTATATCTATATCTATTTTGTTTTATTTGCCACCGGTTTAATTTATCTCACCTTCCGGACTGGCAACACCATTGTACTTTTTCATTTGCCGGTATTGTTATGGCTGGTGATCTATACCTTACTGGTAAGCCAGGAAAAATTTATCATCAACCGTTTCCGGATGACCGTTGCAGGCGCCCTGTTCTGGATCTTTGTTTTTTCAGTTTCACTGGCGGTAGTTATTCTCCAGGGAAACCGGCAGAATGAATTAAGGATCCGTAAGAGCATTGCGGAGAAATACGACCAGCTTACAGATCCAACCAACGACCATACCATGAGCATTGCCATCACCTACATGGATAACCGGTTTCTGGTAAATAATTTCCGGCGGTTCAAAACAGAACCCCAAAACAGTATTTTAAGGGATAGCATCCTGCGACAAAACTTTACAAGTTATAATGCCCGATACGATACCAGGTTCTATGTATTTGATTCCTTAGGTCAGCCTGTGAACAATAAAGTTGATCCTAAAACATATCCTGAATTAAATACACTGTTTACAGTTCAAAGCAAGTCCACCGGCATACCGGATCTCAACTACATTGAATCATCTTTCGACCGGCTTACTTATATCACCAGGAGGATCATCAGGGACAGTACCGGAACACTGGGAAGCTTTTTCATTATATCCACACCAAGGCAATACGCAGGAACAGGTGATGCGCTGTATCCGGAGCTCTTCCGACAGGTGAGCAGGAAGGATGATATCAATGAATCCATGTATTCATACGCCATTTACAAGGATAAATTACTGATCTCATCCTCTGATAAATATCCCTTCCAGATACATATTTCAAACGACCAGGTACCAAAAGCGGAATTCGAAGAAAGAAGCAATGGCGATTATACAGAACTATGGCATAAGCCAAGCGGAAGGAAAGTGGTGATCGTAGCCAAAAAAAGAGACTCACTCATTGAAAGCATCACCCTGTTTTCCTACCTGTTTTGCGCTTTTTTGTTCATGGTAGGTTTGTTGCAGCTCATCGCGATTATTTTAAGGATATTCAGGGAAAGGACCTCTTTTAATCTTTTTGCAAGAATGAATATCAGAACGCAGATACACGGCACGGTGATATTCATCAGTATACTTTCTTTCTTCATTATTGGAGCCGCCACCATTTCATTTTTTATTTCGAGGTATAACCGGAATAATATTGACAAATTGAGCAGAACAGCCGGCATCATGGTGAATGAGCTTGAAAAACGGCTTTCAGATACCACAACATTCAATCCCAACCTTTCTGATTCGGCTTCACAATTAAATCTGCAGGCACTGGTGAAAGAAGTGGCTGATATCCATAATGCGGACGTGAATGTGTATAACCTCCAGGGCGATCTGCAGGTTTCCTCGGAGAATAAAGTGTACGAGGAAGGCATCTTAAGTACAAAAATGCATCCGCTGGCCTATTATCATCTCAACAGGTTGCAGCATATACAACATGTGCAGCGGGAAGAACTCAGTTCTCTTGAATACTGGAGCATTTATTCCACCGTAAGAAATGATAAAGGCGTGGCGGTTCACTATCTGAACATACCTTATTTCTCATCGCAGATAGACCTGAAGCAGGAGATATCAAATTTTCTTGTGACCATCATCAACCTGAATGCATTTATATTTCTGATATCAGGTGTCATTGCCCTTTTCATTACCAATAAGATCACAAGATCGTTTTCTGTGATCGCAGAAAAAATGAATGAGATCACCCTGGGTAAGACCAATGAAGAGATCAGCTGGAATAAAAATGATGAGATAGGAGAGTTGGTGATCCAGTACAATAAAATGGTACGGCAGCTGGAACAAAGTGCCGATGCGCTGGCAAAAAGCGAAAGAGAAGGCGCCTGGAGGGAAATGGCAAGACAGGTGGCACATGAGATCAAGAATCCCTTAACACCAATGAAACTGAGCATACAGTATTTACAAAAAGCCATTGACTCCAATAATGATAATGTAAAAGAGCTCACCGCAAATGTTGCCAATACGCTGATAGAACAGATAGACCATCTGTCAAAGATCGCAGCCGACTTTTCACAGTTTGCCAATATTGGCAACAGGAAAATTGAGCTGGTTGATCTTCACCAGGTGATCGGTATCCTGGTTGACCTTTATAGTTCCAATCCGAAGGTGAATATTAACTGGAACAAGATCCCCGGCAGCATTGTGATGAAAGCAGATAAAACACATATGAACAGGGTGTTCACCAATCTGCTTGCCAATGCGGTGGATGCCTGCACTGCAGCAGACAACTGCCGTATAGAGATCAGTGAGTCACAAAAAGAAAACATCATCACCATAAGCATTAAGGATAACGGCGAAGGTATTCCGGCGGATATGCAGTCGAAGATCTTCACACCAAATTTTACTACTAAAACTTCCGGCACCGGACTGGGACTTGCCATGTCAAAAAGTATTGTTGAACAGGCGCAGGGAGATATCTGGTTTGAAACGGAAGAAGGGAAGGGCACAACATTCTTTGTGCAATTGCCAGTGATCAGTTAATTGGTGCCAAATAAAAGGCAGAGAAAGTGAGCGGGAGCGGGGTATAGATCCATTATGATTGGAGTGCCCCCAAATAACATAAACTAGGAAATAGTTAAATCACCTTTCAATTTTTTACGCTCCCTTAAAAACGCTTCAAACTCCTTCAAACTGCAACTACTCAAATTCCTTTCCTTCGTCAACCCGCCTTTTTGCGCTACCAGCACACCATATTTAATATTATGAAACTCTTCAATCGTATGCGCATCAGGATTAACCGACAGCATCACACCTTTTTCCATCGCATAATCAATCCATCTCCAATCCATATCAAGCCGGTTTGGATTGGCATTGATCTCAATTACAACATGGTGTTCAGCGCAGGCATCAATAATGGCTTTATGGTCTACAGGATAACCCTTTCGTCTTAGCAATAACCTGCCGGTCATATGACCCATGATGGTGGTATAAGGATTCGTAATAGCGCCCATCACCCTTCTCATTGCTTTGTCCTGGTCCATATCCAGGTTACTGTGAATGGAAGTGATCACCAGGTCAAAAGAAGAAAGCACCTGGTTGCCGTAATCAAGTGAACCATCATTCAGGATATCACATTCAATGCTTTTAAAAATTTTAAAAGGCGCCAGCTTCAGGTTAAGTTCATCAATGTATTTATGTTGTTCAGTTATCCTCTGTTCATTTAAACCATTTGCATAGAAAGCCGCTTTGGAATGGTCGGAAATAACCAGGTATTCAAACCCCAGTTTTATTAATTCGGTAGCCATAGCCTCAATGGTATAGCTGCCATCACTCCAGGTACTGTGTGCATGTATAAGTCCCCTGATGCTGTTGGTCTGCACCACATCGGTAACCAGGCCGGTATTGGAAAGAATATTTCTTTTCTCTCTCAAAAAAGACGGGATATATGGCAATGAAGCATTAGTAAAGATCTTTTCTTCCTCATCTACATTTGAAAGAGGCAGTGATAAACGTTTCCACTCTTCCATGAACTCCTCACTGCTGCCCGATTCAAATAATTTAGCAGCAAAGAAAGGAGCAGAGGTAATATAAAAACAAAGTAGCAGGGTTTCTTCAGCACTTAGTATAAGCAGCCCGTCACGATCGGTAACCAGTTTCACCTGATCAGTGAGCAGGTAATTTTTTAGTTCATCGGCAGGTACGGTAGTAACCCATTCCAGCATTTCAATGATCTCAAGTTGTCTTTTAAAAGCACCCGTGATCCCGGTCTGATGCGAAGGAAATTTTTCTTTGAGCTTCAATGTAAATGCCTCTGCAAAAGGTTCCACTTTTGCATAAAGATATTTACCGGCATTCTCCTGTTGGAATTTTATTGAGTTGAGGATGTTCTGTTGCGTTTTATCTCCAAATCCTTTTTTATCCGCTATGCGGTTTTCTTCACATGCCTTTGCCAGCACTTCAATAGAATCGATATGCATTTCTTTCCAAAGCGTATGGATCTTCTTTGGTCCCAGGCCTTTGATGTTCATCATCTCCAAAACACCCGGAGGCGTTTTGGCAATGTATTCCTGCAGCGATTGAAGACTGCCGGTATCCAGGATCTCGATCACTTTTTTACCTACGCTTTCACCAATGCCCCTGATCGAAAAGAGCTTTTCTCTCGGCGTAGAAGAAAGCTCCTGTGGAAGTTTCTCTATAGTGAAAGCTGCCGAAGAATAGCTTTTCGATTTAAAAGCATTCTCTCCATGGATGTCCATGAGCCTGGAAAGTAAAGAAAACTGGTCTGCGATTGAATAGTTATCCATTAAGCAAAAGAAAACATTTTTAATCTGGAAACCATCTGTATCTATAGCTTATCACGGATGGAAGGATGGCCACGGATGGCAGAAAGATATTATTATTGAAATCTTCGTATTTTATGGTACTTGCCCGCAATAACGG
>CAMPIQ010000156.1 GCA_946886475.1 uncultured Chitinophagales bacterium
TTCGTTGAACAATCACCAATCCTTGTTCCCTGTTCGATATTCTTTTTCGTTGTTCCCCGCCCCGCTCCACAATAAAAAAGCCGGCATGGCCCGGCTCCAGGTTTCTACATCATGTTTTCCATCTTCATAATTCACATATCTGATATCATGTTCCTTATCATAGCCCAGTTGTACCAGCTCACTTATCAATGCCATAGTATCATCGATACTGTCAATGATCCCATTATTATTCCTGTCTGCAGTTTCATCCTGTGAACCGGTGGTGAAATAAAACTTCAATCCGGGTTTATACGATCCATTTTTTACTTTCTGGTGAATGATGCGGTCTGTATCATCATTATAATCATCATCCAGGCTTTTGGTTCTCCACCATAATGAACCTGAAAACACACCGGCAATTGAAAAGATATCAGGATAATGCCAGGTGATATCAAAGGCCATGAGGCCCCCCAGTGAAAATCCTGCAAATGCTATTTGTCTGAATTCAGGGATGGCATAAGAAGTATAAATGAAAGGAAGCAGTTCCTCAATTATGAACCGGTGGTAATCCCCTGCTTTGGCGCCCCGGCCTTCAAAGTCTGTTACACCTGCTGTTCCATATTCATTTTTGCGGTCCCAGCCTGCATGAATTCCTGCACAAACCAGTGGCTGCACCTGGGCTGATCCAATCAACTGATCGGTCATGGAAGAAAATTTCATTTCCTGCAGGTTCTGTCCATCATTAATAAGAAGCAGAGAAAGTTCACCGGGATTATTAATATTCCTGGGAAGATAGAAGTCAATGATCACATACCTTTTCAAATAATTGGATGCAATAGCTCTTTGTTCAACAATCAGGTTTGGTAATTCCTCGGTCAGCATGCGCTCAAAAATAATGGATTGCTCCTCATTGGAAATGTTTGGATTGATTTATATTGTGAATAGTCGGGAGCGGGAGTCGGAGTCGGGAGTCATGAGTCGTTAAATAGTTTGAATTTATAATTGGTATTCTGGCATGCCCGATTGACGATTCGCGATTCACGATTGATCTTTGACGATGCAAAACCAACAACATGAAAAAAATAGGCGTTTTATTTGGCCGGGAAAGAAGTTTTCCCATGGCATTCATTGAAAGAGTTAATAGTAAGGGCATTGAAAATATCATAGCAGAGCCGGTAATGATGGACAAAGCCATGCAGGGAGTTTCAACAGGCTACAGTGTGATCATTGACCGCATTTCCCAGGATGTTCCATTTTACCGTACCTGGTTAAAAAATGCAGCGCTCATGGGTACCGCTGTTATCAATAATCCTTTCTGGTGGAGTGCGGATGATAAATATTTCAACAATTGTCTTATGACCCAGGTGGGTGTTCCCATTCCAAAAACAGTGATCCTGCCTTCTTTTGACCTGCCAACCGATACCACGAGTGAATCTTTTTCAAACCTGGCCTACCCGCTGGACTGGGAAGGCATTTTTAATTACGTAGGATTTCCTGCCTATATGAAACCATATGCAGGTGGTGGATGGAAAAATGTTTACAGGCTTTCTGATAAGGATGAATTTTATGAAAAACATAAAGAAACCGGACAACTGGTAATGTTGCTGCAGGAAGAAATTGTTTTTGAGGAATACTATCGCTGCTATTGTATCGGACGTAAGCATGTACGTATAATGCCATACGATCCGCGCAACCCGCATCATGAAAGATACCAGGCTAATTTTCAACCCGGTCCTGAAAAATTGAAGCTGATGGAAGACATTGTTCTTCGCATCAATAATTACCTGGGTTATGATTTTAATACAGTTGAACTGGCATTGCGCGACGGAACACCTTATGCAATAGATTTCGGCAATCCTGCTCCCGATGCCGAACGTTCGGGTGTTGGTGAAGAAAATTTTGAATGGGTGGTTGAAACAGCTGCTAACTATGCCATTGAGCAGGCCATGAATCAAAAGGATGGACAGTTGAATTTAACCTGGGGAGAATTTGTTACCCGTAGCGCGGGTGGGAGAACACTTGAGTCGTGAGTCATGAGTCATGAGTTATGAGTCGTGAGTATTGAGTCATGAATACAGGACTCCCGATTCCCGATTCCGGTTCGCACAAAAAATATTTTTAAATATCAAAAATGGCCCAGATCAATTTCAAGCATTTCACTGTAGGCGTTGAAGAAGAATACATGGTGATCGATCCTGTTTCAAAAGAACTTAAAAGTCATGAACAAAAAATTGTTCATGAAGGGCAAAAGATCATTAAGGACAAGGTAAAGGCTGAGATGCACCAGGCCGTGGTTGAAGTAGGAACAGATATATGCAATGACGTGGATGAAGCACATAAGGACGTTTCCATTCTGCGCCAGACCATTTCAGATATTGCCGGTTCCCTCGGTTATGGGATGGCCGCTGCCGGTACGCATCCATTCAGCCATTGGGAAAAACAATTAATTACAGATCATGTACGCTATAATGAGATCGTGAATGAATTGCAGGAAGCCGCAAGAAGCAATCTGATTTTTGGATTGCATGTGCATGTTGGAATGGAAACCCGTGAAATGGCCATGCATATTGCCAATTCTACCCGTTATTTTCTTCCCCATATTTATGCGTTAAGTGCCAATTCCCCATTCTGGGAGGGAAGATTAACAGGATACAAATCTTTCCGGACCAAGGTATTTGATAAATTTCCACGTACGGGCATACCCGAAGTTTTTGAAAGCATTGAATCGTATGACAATTATGTGAAGTTGCTGATGAAAACCAATTGTATTGACAATGCGAAAAAAATATGGTGGGATCTGAGGGTGCATCCGTTTTTCAATACAGTGGAATTCAGGATCTGCGATGTGCCGATGACGGTGGATGAAACAATAGCGATCACCGCCCTGTTCCAGGCAATCTGCGCTAAGATCTATAAACTCAGGGTACAGAATATGAATTTTATTCAATATTCAAGACACCTCATTAATGAAAATAAATGGCGGGCCAGCCGGTATGGAATTGATGGCTTTCTTATTGATTTTGGCAAGGAAGAAGAGATCAATACCCGGATACTTATTTATGAGCTGCTCGATTTTGTTGACGATGTGGTAGATCAACTAGGTTCCAGACACAGGTTAAATTACGTACACAAAATACTTGAAGAAGGCACAGGGGCCGACAGGCAGCTTGCAGTTTACGAAAAATCAAAAAACCTGGTTGATGTTGCCGGTTATATCCAGTCTGATTTTCTAAAAGGCGTGAGTATTTAAAAAATCGCTGATAAATTTTAATTTCAGCTGTAAATTTTGTAGCTTAATATAGGAATGGACGTCCCTGACAGTGTAACTTATTACCAATATTTTTGAAAAAGATGGCACGCATCTTCAACATATATTTCCAATATAAGGATATGGATTACCATGCTGTGGTATCTGTTCGCGCTACGCCATTTTTTACCGAATACACACTGAATAATATCAATCAGAACCTGATGGATATGCTCCCTGGCAACAAGATCATTTCCAAAGGAAAAGATCATTTTATTTTTTCCAATTTCACCGATAAGGATTCTCCGGCACTTATGAACGCCATCATAAAGGCAGTGGCAGAACATTTACATTCCGTTCATAGTTAACAGCTCTAGCCTGGCCGTAAATGTTTTGAATCAACTGATTTTAATGATCCTGGAATGGTGACTGAATAATTAATAAAAATCCATATCGTTTTTTAATCAGGGCATATCACCTTCTTCACTATTTGCCATCAAGGTTTTTTATCCATGAAATAACGCCTTCCATATACACTTTCTGATCGTCCCACATAGCCATATGGCTGCCTTCCGGACAATGCAGGTAAGTTCCTTTCCTTACCCGGGTGCTCATCCACTCCATGTGTTTTGGATCCATGGTATCATTACCTGCACCAATTGTCAATACTGGAAGGGTTAACTGCGGGAGATCAGCTTTCCGGTCCCATTTTGAAAGTCTTCCACTGATCCCAAATTCAGAAGGACCCTGCATCATGGTATAGATCTCACCATTCAGATGTTTAAACATCCTGTTCACCGGTTCGGGCCATTCCGGTAAACGCATGAGATGCTGGTTATAAAAATTCGGAATGAGTAATTCCATATAACGCGGGTTAGCAACATCATTGTTTGCTTCAAGGGCCCTGATTTCAGCAAGTACAACCGGATCCATTTTCTTTGCCAGCACTTCTGAATATTTTCCATAATCAGGTGCACTGGCCATCATATTCGATATTATAAGTCCCTTAAGATGTACCTGATGCCTAAGGGCATATTCCAATGCCAGTATTCCACCCCATGAATGTCCGAGTATAATAAAATTGCTGCTGTCAAGTTTCAATGCCTGTCTTACCTGTTCCACTTCATCAACAAAGCGGTCTATGGTCCACAAACTGCTATCCTTTGGCTGGTCGCTGTAATAAGATCCCAACTGGTCGTATTCATAAAATTCAAATCCCTCTTTGGGAAAAAAACTTTCAAAACATTCAAAACCCTCGTGGGTTCCCGCCGGTCCGCCGTGCAATAAAAGGATCTTTACTTTTGGATTGTTTCCAAATCGCTTGGTCCATACTTTAAAATCCCCTGCCGGTGTTTTTATGGGTATCATTTTAATTCCACCAGACTGCACACCACTGTCACCATAATTAAAATATTCCTGGAGTGAAGTCTTTTTTACTTCAGGCCCGCCCTTTACACTTACATCACAGGCAATGAATGTTGTCATTATGAAGAGAAGAAGAAAAAGCTGTTGCATTTACTGTTATTTGATCAGATAAGTTATAGTTTTTCTTTTACTTTGAAGACTACTTCTGTTTATGAAAAAGATCATTATTCCATTTGCCCTGCTGTTATCCTTCCACGCTTTCAGCCAGTCACGTACTGACACCATCAGGATGATACAACAAACCGCATCCTTATACGACCTTGATTTTACGGATGCTGAAGCAGATTCCATGATCAGTAATATTTTTTCATGGAAAAGGAATTATGTAAGGATGCACCAGCGTTTTCCTGTCAATGACCTTGTATTCCCCTTTGCTTTTACTCCAGCACCTTTCGGATTTAAAGTGCCAGTAAACCAGCAAAAGATCAACTGGAATATCCCGGATCATATCTCCTTACCAGACAACAGGAACGACCTGGCCTTTTATTCTATAACGCAACTGGCTTCACTCATAAAGAACAGGAAAATAAGTTCTGTTGAACTCACCACCTTTTTTATTGCAAGACTGAAAAAATGGGGTGATACCCTGGAATCAGTAATCACCATTACAGAAGATCTTGCCATGCTTGAAGCAAAACAGGCAGATGATGAAATAAAAAAAGGAAAGTACCGCGGACCACTGCATGGAATTCCATATGGACTTAAAGACCTGTTTGCAGTTAAAGGTTATAAAACTACCTGGGGTTCCACTCCATACATGAACCAGGTGGTTGATGAAGATTCATACGTGTATACAAAACTGAAAGAGGCTGGGGCTGTTCTATGTGCAAAACTTTCATTAGGCGCTCTTGCCAATAACAACAAATGGTTTGGCGGAGAAACAAAGAACCCATGGAACCTTCAGCAGGGTTCAAGCGGATCTTCCGCCGGATCAGCTTCATCCGTTGTGGCAGGACTTCTTCCTTTTACCATTGGCACAGAAACATTGGGCTCCATTGTATCGCCATCAACAAGATGTGGCGCTACGGGATTAAGGCCAACGTTTGGCACGGTTAGCCGTAGCGGTGGAATGGTGCTAAGCTGGAGTATGGACAAGCCGGGACCCATTTGCAGAAGTGCAGAGGATGATGCTATTGTTTATTATTATATAAAAGGAACAGATGGCAAAGATCCGGGTAGCATAGACCATGCATTCAATTATGATCCAAAGCGGGATGTAAAAAAATTAAGGATCGCTTATGCTGAAAATTATTTCAGGAGGTTGCCAAAAGATGCAATGGAATGGAAGGTAATTGATGCATTCAGGGCAATGGGTGTTGATGTTAAACCTGTAATTTTTCCTGATAGTGCCGTATATCCTTTCAACCTGGTATCCCCTATCCTGAACTCAGAATCTGCAGCGGCTTTTGACGAACTTACCAGAACCAACCGTGATGATCTCATTGAAAGACAGGATAAGGATTTCTGGCCAAATTCTTTCCGTTCCGCAAGACTAATTCCGGCAGTTGAATACATCAATGCCAACCGTTACAGGTACGCTTTATGCAATGCAATTCAGGACTTCATGAAAGATCATGATGTGGTAATTGTTCCAACTTACATGGGTAACCAGTTAAGCATAACCAACCTTACGGGCAATCCGGTTGTTTGTATGCCTATGGGATTTAACCAGAGAGGCCTGCCCCAAAGTATTACGCTTGTGGGAAAGCTTTATGATGAAGCATCTATACTTGAAGCAGCAAAAGCATACCAGGAAAAAACCGGTTACCATAAAAAACACCCCGAAAAATTTTTAAATTGATCTTTGAGTCGCATCATTTTATTAATACACTGATAAATCTGAATTACTGTAATTTCCAACCCAACCACTAATGAAATCAAAAATGAGAGATATTAAATTACTGCTGCTGTCCGGAATTATTTTCACATCGTGCAATAGTCAGCAGGATGTAGACCTTCTAATATATAATGCCAGGATCTACACCGTGGATTCTTCCTTCAGCATTGCTGAAGCCATGGTGATAGATGATGGTAAGATCATAGAGGTTGGAGATAAGAAAACCATTTCAGCCAAATATGGCAGCGATAGTACCATTGATGCCCAGGGAAAATTTATTTATCCGGGATTTATTGATGCGCATGCACATTTTTATCGCTATGGACTGGGCCTGCAGACAGCTGACCTTGTTGGTTCAAAAAGCTGGGAGGATATTCTTGGTCGCTTGCAGGCATTTGAAAAAAATCTTAATGAAGGTAAATGGCTTGTAGGCAGGGGATGGGACCAGAATGACTGGCCGGTTAAGGAATATCCGACCAATGAACAATTGAATGATCTGTTTCCAAACAGACCAGTGATACTTATAAGGATCGACGGACATGCAGCAATTGTAAACCAGAAAGCAATTGAACTGTCAGGCATCAAAGCAGGACAGAAATTAACAGGAGGAGAATTTGAAGAAAAGAATGGAAAGCTCACAGGTATACTTATTGATAATGCAATCGATCTCGCATCTTCTAAAATTCCAGAGGCCTCATCGCAGGAAATTGTGAAGTCCCTGCAACAGGGACAACAAAATTGTTTTGCAGTGGGCTTAACTACTGTTGATGATTGTGGTATCAGCTACAGGGAAGCCCTTTTTATGGACAGCCTGCATAAAAATGGAATCCTGAAAATGCGTGTGTATGCCATGCTAAGCGATTCAAGATCTAATTATGATTTTCTTTTCAGGAATGGCAAGATCAAAACAGACCATTTAAATGTACGTTCATTCAAAGTGTATGGTGATGGTGCGCTGGGATCGCGTGGCGCCTGCTTATTGGAACCGTACAGTGACAGGAAAGACTGGTATGGCTTTTTGTTGAGCGATTACAATCATTTTGATTCGGTTGCCAGTATTATTGCAAAGAACGATATGCAAATGTGCACACATGCAATTGGTGATTCGGGCAACCGTGTAATTCTGAATATTTATGGAAAATATTTAAAGGGGAAGAACGATAAACGGTGGAGAATAGAACATGCACAGGTTATTAATAAAAATGATTTTGATCTGTTTGGTCAATACAATATCATTCCGTCTGTGCAACCAACACATGCTACCTCCGATATGTACTGGGCGGAAGAAAGACTGGGAAGCGAAAGGGTGAAGGGAGCCTATGCATTCAAAGAACTATTGAATGAAAACGGATGGATACCATTGGGAACAGATTTCCCTGTTGAAGATATTTCACCATTCAAAACTTTTCTGGCAGCAGTGTTCCGGGTAGATGCCAAAGGATATCCTGATGGCGGTTATCAAATGGAAAATGCGCTGAGCCGTCAGGAAGCTTTACGTGGCATGACCATTTGGGCGGCACGTTCCAATTTTGAGGAACATGAAAAAGGTTCTTTGGAAAAAGGAAAGTTTGCAGATTTTGTAATACTTGATAAGGATCTGATGAGTGTGAATGCAAACGAAGTATTAAAAACAGCTGTATTGTCAACCTATATTGGCGGCGTTAACGTTTACCGTAAATAGGATCGCGGATTACACGGATAAGATCAGGATGATAAGGATAAAGATCTGTATCGGCGGCTAATATTAGCGGCATTAACGTTTACCGTAAATAGGATCGCGGATTACACGGATAAGATCAGGATGATAATGATAAAGATCTGTATTGCCGGCCTATATTGGCGGCGTAAACGTTTACTGTAAATAGGGATCGCGGATTACACGGATAAGATCAGGATGATAAGGATAAAGATCTGTATTGC
>CAMPIQ010000157.1 GCA_946886475.1 uncultured Chitinophagales bacterium
ATTAGGATTTAAAATTATAAGGATAGGATTTTGCCAGTCCCGGTCACTGATTAAACTAAAGATTGACTTTTAGTAAACGTATGGTGAGACCTGTGTTCATGTAAAAGATAGTTGGTGCAGTTAAAAAATTCTGCAGCCATTCTTGTTACATGTGAGGAACCTTGGCAAATTACCAGTTCTTATTCCCTTACAATGAAGCTTCCCGCCCCAAAAATCTAATCAGTGGGCAAACCCGATTCCTTCCACGCTTTTATACCTCCATCCATATGCGCAACATTTTCATAACCCATTTCTTTGAGTGTTGAAGCAGCTAATGCAGAACGGCCGCCCGAAGCACAATGAAGTATGATCCTTTTGTTTTTATCGAATTCAGGTTTGTGGTAGGGGAGTGATGGATCTGCATAGAATTCGAGCATTCCTCTGGGAGCATGCACCGACTTCGGTATTTTACCATTTTGTTCCAGTTCTTCTTTTTCCCTGATATCAATCAGGGTAGCATTTCCGGAATTTACTTCCTGGTTAACCTGGTCAGCTGTAAGGTTTTCAATCTTTTGTTTTGCGTCCTTAACCAGATCGGTTGCAGATTTTGCCATGGTTTGTTGGTTTTAGGTTGAAATAATAAATTGAGAATTATAAATATATTTCAAAATATTACCAAAACAAGATTGTCTCTGCGAAATTATTATCCTGACAACAGTTTTTTAAAACAGACACTATTCTGTACATCATTATAATGCCCATAATTTTCAAATGGCTTATATCCATTCTTCTCATAAAGATGAATGGCTTCCGGCTGGCGCTTCCCTGTTTCCAGGATACAGGTGTAATAATTCAAATCAATGGCCCAGCGTTCCAGTTCTTTTAAGATCATGGAAGCAATGCCTTTGTTTCTGTGAGTGGGTTTGGTGTACATCCTTTTTATTTCCATTACACCCGGGGAAAATTCCCTGATAGCACCGCATGCAATGGGTAATTCATTTTCGCAGGCCATAACAACATGTTTCAAAGATTCTATCTTATTGAATTGCGCATAAAAAGCATGTTCATCTCCATCTCTTGCGGCAAGGTCGCTATCAAGCAGATGAACCAGGTATGTGAAGTCTGCATTTTTAAAATTGGTCCGGTATAGGTGCATATTACATTAGTGTTCCGGTACATAATGGAAATTTCAAACAGGATTATTCTTTCCTGAATTCATTTCTTTCATTGATTTTGTTCTCCCCGGATCTGTAATGGCTATTTTATATTCAGGTTGAGTAGCATTATACCCGGTAGCAGATCGCATTGATATTCATGCCGGCGCCTACAGAAGCAAAAAGAATAATATCTCCCTTGTTGAGGTCATGTTCTTCGATCTTCCCTTTCCTTACAAGATCATACAAAGTAGGAACGGTAGCTACAGAACTATTACCCAGCCACTGAATACACATAGGCATTACATCCATAGGCGCATCCTTTATGCCATACAATTTATAAAGTACCTTGATAATGCCTTCATCCATTTTTTCATTAGCCTGGTGAATGAAAACTTTTTTTAGCTGGTGAATATCAACACCTGCTTTATCCATACAATTCTTCATGGCTTCTGCCACATGTTTGATGGCATATTCATAAACCTTACGCCCTTTCATTTTTATATAACGGATGCCGGGATCAGCTTCGGGATGATAGGATTGTCCGAGGTAAATAAAATAAGCTTCATCAACGGAATGCGTAACGGCCGATGATGCCATGATGCCGCTTCCATCCGATTCTTTGAATTCAAGAATACAGGCTCCGGCGCCATCACTGAAGATCATACTGTCGCGGTCGTGAAGGTCTATCACCCTCGACAGGGTTTCGGTTCCGATTACCAGTGCCTTTTTTGCAATTCCTGCTTTAAAAAAGGCATCAGCCTGGATCATTCCCTGTACCCAGCCCGGACAGCCAAAGAGAATGTCGTAAGCAACACATGCAGGATTTTTGATGCCTAAATTGTGTTTTACCCTGCAGGCCAGGGCCGGCACTGCATCTGACTGAATGGTATTCTTTACAACATTTCCGAAATTATGAGCAAGAATGATCTGGTCCAGTGTTTCCGGATCAATGCCACTGTCCTCAATGGCGGCTTTGGCTGCAATGGTAGCGATATCCGAAGCTGTCTGATTGGTGTTGACATATCGTCTTTCTCCGATCCCGGTGATTTGTTTGAATTTCTCAACTACTATTTCAGAAGGGGTTTCAATGGGTTTACCATCTTCAGCATAAAAACTATGCTCAGAGAAATATTGATTCTTTACGATCTCTTCAGGAATATAGGAACCTGTACCTGTGATAATACTCTTCAACGCCATTTTATCCATTTATAATTGGTAAAAATAGCAGCAATCGGGGATTCAAATATAAGTAAAAGGAAAATAGTTAAAGGTGATCCGGATCCAGGAATGCCCGTTCACAATAAAAGGAAAGCTGTCAGTGGGCGCAGCATAAACAGGCTGAATTAAGAGATTTCCCATCCTTAAATCGGGTATGGGGAATTTCAATTTTCCTTCGCTCTGTGGCAGATCACCTCAACTGCCAGACTGAAAGCAAGACCAAAAGCAACTGCCTCCCAGATAGATTCATTTTTGAAAAAGGAAACGATCATCATGACAAAACAAAAAACTGCCACCATCACGGTCAGCGCATTCTTTTCAGAAAAATATTTTCTCAAATTTACCTGGGTTAAAATCTTTCTCATTTGTTTATGGATTACACGGTATGATTAGGCTGACAAAAATACTCAGCGGATGGTTTTTATTGATGTGAGCTTCGGCAAAATCGGTAATTCTATCGGCAAAGAAATGTTATAATGAAGGAATGAGTGGTGGGGCATGCCATGCCTGTCCGGTTAAAAGTTTTAAGAACAGACCAGCTTAAAATTTCAAATGACCCGCCTTAGGCTTCAGCCAACAACCTGAAGCCTCTTCCTCCTTATCTTTGATCATCACAAAAGCAATATGAGCGAAGAGAAAAGCATCAATTTTATAGAAGAGATCATAGAAAATGACCTTAAGGCAGGCCGGTACAAATCCATCGTCACCAGATTTCCACCCGAACCCAATGGCTACCTGCATATGGGACATGCCACGAGCATCTGTCTCAATTTCGGGCTGACAAAAAAATATCCCGGTTATACCAATCTAAGATTTGATGATACCAACCCGGTAACCGAAGAAACGGAGTACGTGGAAAGTATCAGGGAAGATATCAAATGGCTTGGGTTTGAATGGAAGCACGAATTATACGCTTCTGATTATTTTGATCAGTTGTATGAATTTGCCATACAACTCATCAATAAGGACCTGGCCTATGTTGATGATTCTTCTTCTGAGGAAATTGCGGCTCAAAAGGGAACACCAACCGAGCCCGGCAGGAACAATATTTTTCGCGATCGTTCGAAAGAAGAAAACCTTGAACTTTTTCAGCGAATGAAGAATGGTGAATTCCCGGATGGAAGCAGAACACTCCGGGCCAAAATAGATATGGCTCATCCCAATATGCTGATGAGAGATCCGGTTCTTTACCGCATCAAACATGCGCACCATCATCGCACCGGAGACAAATGGTGCATCTATCCCATGTATGATTTTGCGCATGGCCAGAGCGATAGTATAGAAAAAGTAACCCATTCCATTTGTACGCTTGAATTTATACCGCACCGTGAATTGTATGACTGGCTGATTGCACAACTCGGGATTTTTCCTTCGCATCAATATGAGTTCGCCCGGCGCAATCTTTCCTATACCGTTATGAGTAAAAGAAAATTATTGCAACTGGTAAATGAAAAACATGTTGATGGATGGGATGATCCAAGAATGCCAACGATAAGCGGAATGCGAAGAAGAGGATATACACCCGAGGCGATCATTGATTTTTGTGAAAGGGTAGGCATTGCAAAAAGGGAAAATCTGATTGATGTCGGATTGCTTGAATTTTGTGTGAGAGAGCACCTCAATAAAGTAGCCCTGAGAAGGATGGTGGTGTTTGATCCGCTGAAAGTTGTGATCACCAATTACAATAATGATATTGAATGGATGGAACTGGAGGATAATCCGGAAGACCCCAACAGTACAAAACGGAAAATACCTTTTGGAAGAGAGTTGTTTGTAGAGAAAGAGGACTTCATGGAAAATCCGCCCAGGAAATATTTCAGGCTTTTCCCAGGTGGAATGGTTCGTCTCAAAGGCGCCTATATTATTAAATGTGATGAGGTCATAAAAGATGATGAAGGGAATACCATTGAATTAAGGTGTACCTATATTCCGGAAAGCAGGAGTGGCCAGGATACTTCGGGCATCAATGTAAAAGGCACCCTGCACTGGGTTGAGATCACACAGGCTGTAACTGCCGAGGTAAGGTTGTACGACCGTTTGTTCAAAGTGGAAGATCCATCTTCGGAAGAAGGAGATTTTAAAGATTACATTAATTCCCAGTCACTTCAAAAGCTTACCACTGCTTATGCAGAACCGGCTTTGAAAACAGCAAAGCTAAATGAGCGTTACCAGTTTTTAAGAAAGGGATATTTTACACTGGATAACAAGGATACATATCAGCGTTTGGTGTTTAACCGTACAGTAACACTGAAAGATGCCTGGGCCAGGGAACAAAAGAAGGGAGGATAAAAGATCGTTATCAAAGCCGGAATAACACAACTGCTTTTTTCCTCAATCCATATTATCAATGATGCCTGCTTAACCATAGTTGATAGGGATCTGATAAACCCGGAGGATATCACATCTGCAACCACTAAAAAGATCAAAATTTAACGCAGTGAATTAATAAAAAAAGCTCCCAATTTGGGAGCTTTTTTTATTATAACCGGATCAATTATTTATTCGTGCTCAAAGATTCTGTGATCCTGTCGATCATATCCTGAAGATGTGCGCGGCTGGCAGTATCCTTGTAGGCCGGCAGGGCTGCACGGATCTCAGCCTGCAATTGTCTTAATTGCGCTTTGGCCACAGAAACTGCGTCTGAGGTTTGGCTTACCATTGCAGATGCACTGCCAAATCCAGATGCATTCACACTTGGCATAGTTGGAGGATTTACCAGCCTGTCAAGTGTTTCCACAAAAGATTTCTGAAGATTTCTTCTGTAAATATCAATTGGTTTTCTTGTGGTCAGTTCACTCCAGATTCCTTTTCTAACATCTGTCACCATTTCATAAGCTGTATAGGAATTTACTGGTTCTTCAGCTTCAAAACGTGCCAGTTTATTGAATGTGCTCACACCCAACAAACGGTTCAGTATACTGTTTTGAATATTGCCAACAGTAGACAGTTTATTGTCTCCGGTATAATCAGAAATATTATTATCGATCAACCAGCGTGGCGTTTGAAATAAATTTTCATGAAGGAACTGAATGGCAGCTTTTTGTTTGGCCTGCGGAACAAATTCAACCACTACGCCGGGCTGTTCTGTCATTTTTGGAGTGGTAAAAATTCCACCAACACTTTTGGATACATGACCCATATACCTTCCATACTGACCTTTTAATTGATTATACATTTGTTCAAGACTTGTATAATCCTTGTTGGCCTGTTTTGTCCATTCAGGTAGTTTGGCAACAATTCGCTGAAGATTCTTGATACCATACGTGCTTGCTTTCATGGCATCATCTCCAAGATCTTCATTTTGTCCGCGCGGATCATCAGGATCTGATTCTGTACCAAACCATAAACGTTTATCTTTTAAACGTTCCATGGTAAGCTTGTTTAAAATTGGCACTTCAGCTTCGGCTGACTGAGGCATCCAGCGGTAGCCCCATTCAATAGCCCACTTGTCATAATCGCCAATTCTTGGGAATAAGCCTTTTTCGGAAATATTATCTTCAGGCTGGGCTACATAATTAAAACGTGCATAGTCCATGATGGAAGGTGTGTGGCCATGAGCTTCCACCCATGATTTATTTCTCAGGTTTTCTACAGGCACAGTAGAAGAAGAACCAAAGTTGTGACGCAGGCCAAGCGTATGACCTACTTCGTGCGAAGAAACAAACCGGATCAGTTGTCCCATCAGTTCATCTTCAAACACCATATTCCTTGCTCTTGGATCAACGGCTGCGGCCTGTATAAAATACCAGTTGCGCAACAGGTCCATTACATTATGATACCAGTTGATGTGGCTTTCCAGGATCTCACCGCTGCGTGGATCGTGCACGTGAGGTCCGCTGGCATTGGCAACATCAGAAGGCTTGTAAACAATGGCAGAATATCCGGCGCCTTCAAGGCTCCAGGAAGGATCGTTCACCGGAGCTTCCTTAGCTACGATTGCATTTTTCCATCCTGCTTTTTCAAAAGCTACGTTCCAGTCGTTCACTCCCTGCATAAGATAGGGAACCCATTTGCGGGGTGTGGCAGGATCTATATAATAAACAATTTGTTTAGCCGGTTCAACCAGTTCACCTCTGAGGTATTTGTCAACATCCTCAGGCTTTGGTTCCAGTCTCCATCTTGTGATCATCCTGATGCGTTCAATACCCTGGGGATTGGCATCAAAATCTGTATAGCCTGTAGTGAAATAACCAACACGCGGATCATAATAACGTGGTTTCATTGCGTACTTGGGCAACAACACCATGGAACTGTTCAACTCGAAAGTTGAAGGTGATCCTGAACCCGCCATAGAAGGGGGTGTGGGTGCACCACCAAATCCTGAAGGCGCAGGATTACGCATATAGGTTTTTACGGTTTGTATCTCAATATTATTTGGAAATGATTTTACATCTATGATATAAGAATTGTCTTTTTGATAGGAAGAAAGTCCCAAAGCCCTTTTCAGACGTGAATCAAAAAAAAGAATATCATTATCACCACTGATATAATCAGTTATTTCAATAACAGAACTTTTTACCTGTGTAATGGAATCTGTTTTGTAGGCTGCAATATTGAAAGCTGCATTGATTGGCTGCAGATTTGAATTGCGAACAGACTGATACATGCCTGCTGAATCCTTTCCCCTTTCACTATGAGAGATAGCTCTCAGGAAAATTTTGTTGTTTGGCCCTTTTTCAAAACTGATCACATTGTCAGAGATCTGGTCTCCGGCATATCCAAAGAAACCTGCACGTGCTCCGGCAGGTGCTTTTGAAATCCTGTTCACTACCAGGATCTCCCTGTTCAATAAAGAGTCGGGAATTTCAAAATAATATTTGTCATCCTGGCGATGGGTAGTAAACAATCCCCTTGATGTTTTTGCCTTACTGGTAATAACTTCATTGTAAGGTTTTGGACCGGTACTTGCACCGGCTCTGTTTCCCGGAGGCGTTGCGCCAGTTGGTGGATTTTGTGCTAAAACAGCAGTAGAAATGAGAAAGCCTGTTGCCAGCGCAACGACACTGCGATACTTCATGTGCATTTTGATTTTTTTATTAGGAATTACTCAAGATCGTAAACAAGGTTGGAAATTTACTAACAAAGTCGTTAACCGGCGTTATTAAGTTGCAAAGGAATTACGAATATTAAATCCGGCCACTAACAGGGTTGAACGGGTTATTTCATGGATAGATGTTCCAATACATTTTAACGAATGATTATCTGTTATTTAAAGTTTTGATCTCTGTCAGTTTGCTGTAAAGAATTTCCCGGGAAACAAAAAGAAATTGTTGCCTGTTGTTCTATTAGATTTGCAGCCCTTAAAATATCCTTAATAAAAAACGTATGGATCAGAAATATATCCGTCAGATATCCTCAAAGCTGAATTTACAAAACCGTCAGGTTGAAAGCATTCTTCAAATGCAAAATGAGGGTGCTACCATTCCCTTTATGTCGCGGTACCGTAAAGAAGCCACAGGCAACCTGGATGAAGTAGTAATTGGAAATGTTGTAGAAGAGATAGCCTATTATAATGAATTGCAGAAAAGAAAGGATACGATTTTAAAAACCATTGAGGAACAGGGTAAACTTAATCCGGAGCTAAAGAAAAAAATTGAAGACTGTTACAATTCTGCTGAGCTGGAAGATATTTATCTTCCCTATAAACCAAAAAGAAAAACCAGGGCCACGCAGGCTATTGAAAAAGGGCTGGAGCCTCTCGCAAAGGAAATATTTGAACAAAGGGATATGGACCCGGAAGAACTGGCTGTAAAATTTATCAATGATCAGGTGAAGGAGGTTAAGGAAGCCTTACAGGGTGCAAGGGATATTATAGCAGAATGGATCAGTGAACATGAACAGGCCAGGGCTAAGACCCGTCAATTATTTTCAGAAACAGCCCTGCTTACTTCAAAAGTACTGAGTACAAAAAAAGAGGAAGCCGATGCCCAGAAATACCGTGATTATTTTGAATTCAGCGAGCCTTTATCCAAAACTCCTTCCCACCGGTTGTTAGCTATTCGCAGGGGAGAAAAAGAAGGATTTTTAATGATGGATATCAGCGTAG
>CAMPIQ010000158.1 GCA_946886475.1 uncultured Chitinophagales bacterium
TGAAAGTAGAAGAAATATCAATAAGTAGTTGTGAAAATACTTTAACGGTGTGCTCAATAAAAAGCCGGCGTTGTAGCGTTCACATAAAGGGCCACTCCCCAAAAATCATATTTTCCTGTAATTTGTTGAAAATTCACATTCTTGCTCATAAAAAAAGGATCCCCAGCAAACACTGGGGATCCCTGTATTCTTCAAAAAAATATCAGAATGCTTTTTTTGTATCCACTTTATTTCCTTCGGTATCCAGTTCCACAATTTCATACCCAAGCTTCTTCACCCCATCATAGATATTTGCCTTGTCGCCTACTAAAAGAATATTCATACGCTCCGGGTGCAGGTATTTTTTAGCCATTTCCTGAACTTGTTCTTTCGTCATATTTTTCAGGATCTTATTCTGCATCTCAACATAATTGGCCGGCAGGTCGTATTGCAGTATCCGGCTTATAAAACTGGCCTTTTGCGGACCCGTTTCATAACGAAGTGCATCACCCTGTCCGATAGCATTTTTCATGAACATCATTTCATCATCGGTCGGGCCTTTTTTTGCGTATTCCTTTATCTCATCCATTACCTCCATCAATGCACTGTCTGTAACATCAGCCTTGATCCCTGAACTAAATGAAAACTCACCTGAATATTCATCCGCGCTGTAGCTGGAACGGGCACCATAGGTCCATCCTTTATCTTCGCGAAGGTTAAGATTCACACGGCCATTGAAGCCACCACCTAATGGAAAGTTCATCAGTTGCGCTTTGAAATATTCTCCTGTTGCATCATATTTCAACCCGGTGGCATAACCCACACGGAATTCCGTTTGCGCTCCTTTTGGAATATCTACGAGGTAAACTTTTGTTTTATCTACAGCAGGTGTAGGGTCGGGTTTTTTGAGTTCGATCTTTTTCCTGGGCAGTTTATCCAGGAAGGCAAGCTTTGGCAACATTTCCTTTTCAGTGATATCACCTACAACAACTACTCTTGCACCTACAGAAGACATATAATTTTTGTAATAATTTTCGATATCCGCCAGCGTAATGTTCTTTACGGTTTCAGCCGTTCCATTTTCGTTGATGCCAAGAATATGATCAGGTCCATAATTCAGTTTGGCAAACACTTCGTCTGCAATGGCTGAAGGTTGTCCCTTTCTTGATTTGAAATATTGCGCTGCCTGCTTTTGAATACGGTCGTAAGCTTCCCTGGAAAATTTGGGATGGAACATGCGCTCCTCTAATAAAGCAAGGGTTTTATCAAAATTTTTCCTGAGCGACTGCACGGTAAACGTCACACCATCAATGGAGCTGGAAATATTGATAGAGCTGCCAAGCTTTTGCAATTCCTCCGCTATCTCTTCAGCCGTATAATTCTTTGTGTCCTCATTCATCATATCAGTGAAGAAAGATGCCAGTCCGGCTTTTGACAGATCATCAGCAGTGGCCAGGTGGCCGCCTGGAATTGTAATTGAAAAAGTTACGGTTGGAATTTCGGTATTCTGTGTACCAATTACTTTAGCGCCATTGGCCAGTTCTTTCTTCCAGAATTTTGGAACTTTCACAACTGGATTCTCTCCATTACCCGGAACCTTACTCCGGTCGAAATTATCTTTTGCTTTTTTGTATTTCAGGCCTGCATACCCGTAATCCGGCGCCTTGTAACTGGAGGAATCAGGCTTAAAATTATCAGCTGCTGCTATCAGCGCTTCCTGTCCCTTTGGTAATATACTCAGTATCACTGCGGGCTTGTTCCTGATATATTTGTTATATGCAGCCATTACATCTTCACTGGAAAGCGATGTATAGGCTTTAAGGTTATCAGCAATTTTGTTGGGATTCCCCGTGAAGGTTTCAAATTGTGCCAGTTGTGAAACTTTTCCCCTTACGCTTTGAAGTCCGTTGATCAGTTGTGCTTCCTGGCTTCCTACGAATTTTTCAACATCCTCTTTCGTTACGCCTCTCAATTCAAAAGTATCCAGCGCAGCACGGAAAAGTTTTTCTATGTCGGCAAGGCTTTTACCAGGCATGGGTATGAATGTGAAGTTAAATTCCCCGGCCAGTTCGGAAAGAGAACTATAGGCAAATGCATTTACCGCCTGTTGTGATTTCACCATTTCCTGGTAAAGAACAGAATTTCTTCCCTGCCCTATCACCTGTGCCAGACATTGCAACGCTGCCATGTCCTTATGATAATTGGGAACAGTTGGATAAGTAATGGTCAGTTGTGGCAGCCTGGCATAGTTATCATTATAGGAAACATACCGGTTACTCTCAAAAACAATGGGCTGCGGTTCCATTTTCTCTACTTCAGGACCACGTGGAATGGAACCATAATATTTTTCCACCAGTTTTATTACTTCATCTGTTTTTACATCGCCGCCTATGGTGAGTACGGCATTGTTGGGACCATACCAGCGAAGAAAGAAATTCTTCAGGTCATCTACATTCACACGGTTCAGATCCTCAATATAACCAATGGTGAGCCATGAATATGGATGGCCATAAGGATAGATGGTCTTGGCCTGCGTTTCAAGCGCTCCGCGATAAGGAACGTTCTCATAATTCTGTCCCTTTTCATTTTTAACTGTAGCTCTTTGTATCTCAAATTTTTTCTGGGTTACAGCATCCAGCAAAAATCCCATGCGGTCAGCTTCCAGCCACAGTGCTTTTTCAAGCTGGTTGGAAGGGACGGTCTCATAATAATTGGTGCGGTCGCGGTTAGTTGATCCGTTAAGTGTACCACCGGCATCCTGTACGATCCTGAAATGCTGTTCATCGGCTACGTTATCACTTCCCTGGAACATCATGTGTTCAAAGAAGTGGGCAAAGCCTGACTTGCCGATCTCTTCACGGGCAGAACCAACGTGATAGGTAACATCCACATGCACTACAGGGTCACTGTGGTCTTCATGTACGATCACCGTAAGACCGTTTGGAAGCACATATTTTTCATAAGGGATCACCACTTCGTTGCCTTTCCTTACCACTTTTTCAACCAGTTTTGCCTGGGAAAAAGCTGTACCTGCAAGCAGCAGCATCAAAGTAGCAATCATGCATAATTTCTGTTTCATGTTCTATCGATTTAGATATTATCAGGGAAGGATGCCAATTTAGGAAAAAGGGTTGGAAGAGAGCGCGCCGTTTATCATTTTAACCTGTTTCCGCCTGATGGAAACCAGGTTACCTGAAGTAAATGTAAAATTGCCAGCCCCTACAAAACTGAGGCAGGCAATTTCTTAATTTCACATTAAATTAATTTAAATGAGTTACAACAATCCTTCCTCTCACCAGGTAGATTACCGCATTATGGGTGAAGAGATGCAATGTGTGGAAATTGAACTGGATCCCGAAGAAACCGCCATTGCTGAAAGTGGCTCTTTTATGATGATGGATGATGGCATTCAGATGCAAACCATTTTTGGAGATGGCACCGGACAAAAACAGGGATTTCTTGGCAAACTCATGTCTGCAGGTAAAAGGGTATTGACCGGAGAAAGCCTGTTCATGACCACTTATACCAATGTTGGTCATGGAAAAAAGAAAGTTTTTTTTGCCTCGCCCTATCCCGGTAAGGTTATTCCTTTCGATCTTTTACGCATGGGTGGAAAGATGATCTGCCAGAAGGATTCATTTTTATGCGCGGCCAAGGGTGTGCAGGTAGGTATAGAATTTCAGCGAAAACTGGGTACGGGTTTATTTGGTGGTGAAGGATTCATCATGCAAAAGCTCGAGGGGGACGGACTTGCTTTTGTTCATGGCGGCGGACATATAATTGAAAGGGAATTAAATCCAGGTGAACTTTTGAAAATAGATACCGGCTGCATAGTAGCTTTCACTCCAAGTTGTGATTATGACATCCAGTTTGTGGGTGGCATTAAGAACAGCATATTCGGAGGTGAGGGTTTGTTTTATGCCACACTCCGGGGTCCGGGCCGCGTGTGGATTCAGACCTTACCCGTTAGCAGGCTGGCCAGCCGCATACTTGCTTATGGTACCGTAAACCGAAAGGAGGAAGGAAGTATATTAGGACCAATCGGAAATATTTTTGATGGAAGATGAACAGGCAGCTGTCAGATATCACCCTTAGCTAACAGCCTTTCCGTGAAGAGAGGCAAATCATTTTTTTCTTTATCTTACAAATACACCCAACAACCATTTTTCATTAAATTAACTAACGATGAAAACTTCAACACTTCACATCCTGCTTAAAGGGATTAAGGTCACTGCAATTTTATCTGTGGTAGCATTTGCCAGCATGTTCATCATGGCCATGAAAGCACAAAAACTGGCTGATGATGTATGGAAGCAGCTGGGCATTGCCCCCACCCAGGCCGACATGAACATCAGGAACAGCTTTATCTATGGTGATTTTTATTATGGAGGCGCCAAACTTGCAAAAAACATAGCGGTCAATGACCGCGCTGCCGTTATCAAACAACTGGTGTCGCATGCCAGGGAATATTATGCAGGCCAGGAATTCAAAAAAGCATATGATGATTACCGCAGGCGAACCATGCCCCAGGCTCCCAAACCTTTACCCATTACTGCAGAATCCATTAAGGAAAGTGAAAAGAAAAGACTGGAAAGAAACCTGGCTACCGCTGAAAACAATCTCAATTCCACCAATCCTAAAATCAAGAACGGTGCCCCCTCTGCCATAGAAAGGATCAAAAAAGAACTTGCCGCCCTTGAAGACCCCAATAATCCAACCATCAAAAGACAACTTGATAATGCGGCCCGTTCGTATGAGGCAGGAATGAAACAATACCAGGAAAAACTTAAGAAATATGAAGAGGATTTTCCGGCCGACCACAATGTACTGCTTGCAAAAAGATTACAACAGGTGCTGGATATAACAGCTGATGTAGATTATGATGCGGAACTGAAAGAAGTATACAAGAAGATGAAATTTGTAAATCCTGTTTACGAAAAAAAACCAGCAGGATGGAAACTTGCCTACAGGGCCGGCAAGGAAACAACCGGTCTTGTAAGAGCAGAGGCAGAAAAATGGCTGAAGGAGTTGAAGAGCTTTTAATAGCTTCCCTGAATTGAATCTTCAAGCTGTATCAGTTAAAAAAGAATAATGCGAAATTTTATTTTCTTTCTGGGGCTCTTCCTCTTTTCCTGTGAACAAAAGGCTCATTTCAAAAATAGCTCAGATAAAAAAACCATTTTAACCATCCTTGCTCACCCGGATGATGAATCGGCAGTGGGCCAGGTTCTTGCCAGTCTGGCAAGACAGGGCAATAAAGTTTATTTACTACTGGCAAGTGACGGCCGTTATGGAGTTGAAAAACATTATGGACTGCCTGCCGGTGACTCCCTTGTTAAAATAAGAAAACATGAATCTGTCTGTGCCAGCAAGATCCTTGGTATAGAACCTCCTGTTTTCTTAAACTTTCATGATGGCCTGGGTATTGTAACCGGTCTTGGTGAATATTTTGATCAAACCATTCAAATAAAAGAAGAGCTGAAAATACATATTGAAAAGATCAACCCTGACCTCATTATCACATTTGGACCTGATGGTGATACAGGCCATCCCGATCACCGGGGCATCAGCGATCTGACAACAGAAGTGATACTGCGTGAAGGCTGGTATGAAAAATACCCCTTGTATTATATTGGCTGGCTTAAAGAAAAAGTTGTAAGTATTGCCCAGGGACAATTAACCTCTCTTAATTACACCAATCAAAAATATTTGAATGTAAGGTTGAAATATAATGAGGAAGACAGAAATAAACTTTTCCAGTCTTTAAATTGTTACCAGAGTCAATTTACTCCTGAAGATGTTTCCAAATGGATAGAAGCAGAAAAAAAAGACAGTTCTTTTACGTTTTATTTCAGGCGTTTTACAACCGATACCATACAGGCAAATAGTTTTTAATTTCAAAACAAATCATCCGGAAAATTTTTTGACATGTCGATCCTCATCCGGCAGGGAGATATCACCAAAGTTGAAGCTGATGCCATCGTCAACGCTGCTAACAGTTCGCTAATGGGTGGTGGCGGTGTGGATGGCGCTATTCACCGGGCAGGGGGGCCTGCAATACTAGAAGAATGTAGAAAGATCGTTGTCACACAGGGAGCTTGCGAAACCGGAAAGGCCGTGATCACCACTGCAGGAAAATTGCCTGCAAAATATGTGATCCATACGGTGGGTCCTGTATGGAATGGCGGGCTGGATAATGAAGCTTCTTTACTGGCCGACTGCTACCGTAATTCTTTAGAACTGGCAGCTGAGCATCAGTGTAATTCAATTGTCTTTCCCAACATCAGTACCGGAGTGTACAGGTTCCCTAAAGAAAAAGCGGCAAAAATTGCATTAGATTCCGTTCAGCATTTTTTAAAAGAAGACAGCCGAATTCAAAAAGTAATTTTTGTTTGTTTTGATAATGAGAATTATCAGTTGATGCTTCAAATGGCTGGAGAAACCCGATAGTGTGACAAGCTAAGATGAAGTTTTTTTCAGACCCCCCTGTCATCTTTGCTCCCCCTTGGTTGAAGTGGACGATCTATCTTTCACTATTAATTCTTTCGCACCAGGTTTTTTCCAATCTTTTGCTTTCTTAGCTTTGCACCACCAAAACTTTATAAACATGTCCGTCTTTTTTCCCGAATTCTTTGAAAGCAATGAATACTTCATTGATGAAAAAGTACAGTTCTTCAAATTCCACAATGAATACAAAGTTTATGATCCTATGGGACTGCATGTAGGTTCTGTAACTCAACATGTGCCCGGATGGCATAAAGTACTGAGGCTACTTCTTAAAAAAGCCATGCTCCCTTTCCAGCTGGAGGTAACGGATAATAATGGTAAGGTACTTGCCAGCATACACCGCGGATGGACCTTCTGGATGTCGAAGATCACCATTAAAGATGGTGAAGGAAATATTTCTGGATTCATCAACCAGAAATTCAGATTCCTGAAACCCAGGTTTCGCATTTTTGATCTCAACCAGGTTCAGATAGCAGAGATCAACGGCGACTGGAAAGCATGGTCATTCAACATAACCGATTCCAATGGAATTCAGATAGGTAAGATCAATAAAAAGTGGGGAGGGATAGCTAAGGAATTCTTTACCAATGCTGATAAATACCATGTTACCATAGCACCTGAATATGCCGAAGACCGTAATAAAATGAATATCGTGGTCACTGCTATAACCATTGACATGGTGTTGAAAGAAAGCCAATGATTGGGAGGGCGTCGGGAATCGGGAATCAGGAGTCGGGAATCGGGAGTCGGGAGTCGGGAACACACAGGGTAACCCTGTTAAAAATAAAGTTTCTATTTTTTGTTTTTACTTCTTCTTTTTTCTGATACACGATTGACGATTCACGATTCACTATTCAACCAGCCAGTCATGTATGGTCTGGGCTGCCAGCAGGCTTTTCATCATAATGAATGGGAATTGGGTTGCCAGTTTTTGTCCGGCGGATGACTTGTAAAATTTAATGAGCTGTCTGAGTTCTTTACGATTGAAGTGCTGACGGTAGATATGGATCACTGCATTATCGAGCCATTTTTTTGCCTGACCCTGCAACATCGACTGCCGGATCTTATCCAGGTTCTCTTTTGAGGATTTTTTTTCTTTTTCTTCCTCTTCAAGTTTGAAAGCAATGGCCTCATTGATATTAAATACACCTTTCAGCGTTCTTAATTTTCGGATGAGAGAAGTGGTCTCATCTTCGGGAACTGCAGAAGTATCAATTTTAAATGCCTGTAATTCGGCACTGATCCTTTGAAAGATATCAGAACTGCCCAAAGAATCCTGGGCATTCAACACCTGGATAGAGATGATAAAGATCATACATCCAACTAATTTTTTTCTCATAAGCTGAATTTAGGTATGAGTAAGTTTACGATTGTACACCAGTACAATTTTAATTAAATTACAATAAGGTAAAATCCTCCCCAAATTTCTTCCTGGAAAACGTTATCCCATCCTATATCCCCTGGCAAACTATTTGTTTCTTATTATTAAAACAAGGTTATGTGGCTGACCGATATATTAGTGAGAAACGCCAATGAGGTATGTTTTTCCGTAGCTATGGTGATCTCCCTGCTGTTCTATTATCAATATAAGCATTACGAGGAAGAAGCGGAAAGAGAAGAGATGATAGAGCAATTCCTTGGATAAATGCGGGAGGCCGCATTCATTTTTTATTTAATTATATAGAAGCATTTATCTGGTTTTTACCCGATATTTTTTTGACCGGCTTTTTATCTCCTGGAATAATTTATCATTAACCAAAAATTTACTAAGCGTTTACCTCAAATGCTTTTCTAAAAATTGCAAAGCATTCCTGTAAAAAATGTTTTCCAGTAAATCTTCAGGCCTGATGAAGCTGCTGATCC
>CAMPIQ010000159.1 GCA_946886475.1 uncultured Chitinophagales bacterium
GTTCTTCATCAACCCTGTTTTCTGAAGCCATAGCCCTGCTTTTGTTCCAAATGTTTTGAAGTTGCTCATAATATTTTCTATTGTGCTCCCCTTCATTCATCCATTGCTCCACTGCATGAGATTCATCTGAAGAAGTTTCCTGCAGTAAATATTTTACCAGCAGCTCATCGTTGATATTTGAATGTATTTCACCCACCTGCTAATATTTACTATTAATGAATAATAAAATAATAACCAGAAAATCAACCAGTTTAGTTCTTAGAATTTTTAAAGCCTTACCCATGTGATTTTCCACTGTTTTTACGGAGATATTCAGTTTATCGGCTATTTCCCTGTAACGCAATTCTTCAAACCTGCTCAGCTGAAATACTGTCCGGCATTGTTCGGGCAATTCATTCAAAGCATCTTTCAGCTTTTCCTGCAATTCTCTTAATTGGATCCTGGAAGATGCAGAACCTTGTCCGGGTTCGGCCCTGTGCGATACAAAGAGGTGGTGCTCAGACCTCACCTTAAGGTGCTTGAGATAATTAAGGGATTCATTATTTACAGCCCTGTATAAATAAGCTGCAATGGAACCATTAATTGTAATTGACTGATTCCTTTCCCAAAGCTTGTAAAAAACATTCTGTACCATTTCCTCGGCTGCCATTTCATCTTTGAGCATGGTAAAAGCATAAGCATGCAGGTTTTTGTAATGTGATTTAAAAACCTGTTCAAATGCTGATTCATCCTGCCTTTGCAATTGGCTGATAAGCTGAGATTCGTTTAATTCCATCCTAAAATCAAGACAAAGTGGCTTCTTATATACGGTCGCGTGCAAAACTAATTTATAAGTATAACAACTATCAAAGGCTTTACCCCTGCCCTGCCCGATATTTTTTTTATTAAAAGGATGGACCATTCCCCTTAAGTTCGGGCTTTCAGGTTCCATTGAAATGTTCTGAATTAAAGCAGCACCCGGGGTTGATCACAAGACCTTTGGAAATGGCGAAGACCTACGGCTCCAATTATCCAATAATAAAGAAAGAGCGCCGTTTTGAGCGCTCTTCATTTATTATTTTAAATCAGGTTCAGACCCTCTGATGGCATCCTGATGATTATTTTCTTAATGGCTGACCTACCGCAATGGCGCAATCATGACCTGGCTGACCATGAGGGGGGTTCAACTTAACATTTCCACCAGGCACTGGCTGGGATAATACGGGAGACGTAAGGTTGGGCTGCATAACAGGTTGCTGGATAGGTGCCGGTTGCCCTGCTGGTGCTGAATTTAGAGGCGCTCCTTCCGGAATGTCGCAACGGTGCCCTGGTTGCCCGTGCTTTGGATTCAGGGCAACATTTGAGTTTTGCGCCGGCTGGCTGGCCGGAATCACACCCGGTTGTACCGGATTTGACTGCGGCTGGGAAGTTACAGGAGAAGGCGGTGGCGTTACCTGGTTACCCGCACGGTTCTCACATGCGGAAAATATAAAAAGAACAAGACAGAGACTTATAATATTCTTCATATGATGGTTGTAAATAAGGACTAAGATATGAAATACATAAAGTGATTTTCGTTAAAATTATGAATTACCCAACCCTTTATACAGAACGGCAGTATATAGTTCAGAACATCTTATAAGCAACCTGCGGGGCCATTCCTGGTCCTGCTTTTTTTTAAGCCAGCGGCCCAAACCATTCATAATAAATTCAAAGGCACGTTGAGTAATATCCTTAGCTTACGGATCAAAATATACTGACATGAAAAAAATATTTGCATTTTCAGTAATGGCCTGTGCTTTATTGGTAACTACCGGATCAAATGCACAGCAGGATAAATCAAAAAGATCAAGTCCGCCCGCAACAGTTACCCAGACCTTAAAGAATGGCGCAACCATTTCCATCAACTACAGCCAGCCTTCATTAAAAGGCAGAACAATTGGTAAGGATGTAGAACCACAAATAGGAAAAGTATGGCGCATGGGAGCTAATGAAGCCACTGTATTTGAAACAGACCGCGATGTAAAGATCGAAGGAAAGGAACTGCCAAAAGGAAAATATGCCTTATTCGGTTTGTGGTCAGATGATGATGAATTTACGCTGATCTTTAATGGAGCGCCCGGCATCTGGGGTACACAATACGACAAGAATAAAGAGAAAGATGTGTTGCAGGTTAAAGTGAAGCCGAAGGAAGCAAAAACCCCGCAGGAACAACTTACTTATTCCATTGATGATTCAGGTAAGGTAAGTATGCATTGGGGCACCATGATGGTGGACTTCAAGGTAAAATAAAAATGCATGAATGAGCCTATTTTAATAAGGCCCCCATATGGGGGCTTTTATTTTTTATCCGTGATAAGACTGTAAATAGCCGAATCGAGGAATTGACCATTATAAAAATAATTTTGCCTGAAATAAGCTTCCTGTTTAAAGCCAGCCTTTTCAAGCACTTTTTTGGAAGCCAGGTTTTCCGGATTTATATTGGCTTCAATGCTGTGAAGATTAATTTCATAAAATCCAAAATGGATTATTTTTTTCAACACCTCACTCATCAGTCCTTTATTCCATAGTTCGGGCAACAGTGTATATCCAATCTCAGCCCGGTGGTGTTCTTTCATGATCCTCCACAGACCTGCCATACCGATCATTTGCGGTTTTTCTTTCAAACATACTGCCCATGAAATCCCTTCACCTACCGCCAGTGATTCCCTGATCTTTGCAATATTATCATGGGCTTCTCCAATGTTTTTCCATGGTTCCCTGTCAATATACCGCATGATCCGGATATCTGACCTTAGCCTGAAATAATCTTCAGCATCATTGAATTCAACCTGTCTCAGCAGGCACCGCTCCGTTTCAAGTGCAGGAAAAACCGGAAACTGAATATCCAGCATAATGAGGATTTTGCCTTCAAAATAAGCCGTTTACAATTTAAACGGGTAATGGAAAATGAAAAATGTAAAATGTAAAAGCCAGGACTGGTATTTAAAATGGAGCGTGCATCATTTTGATTTTTGAATTTTTATGGCATATTTTTTTAAGTACCTACTACAATAAAACGCAAAATCATGAAAAGAGCTTATTTCACGATCCTCACCATGCTGGTTTCTGTAATAGTTTTTGCACAGGAAAAAACCACAGATATCAACGTGGACATCAACAAAGGCAGTGAGGGTGGTAACTGGTATGCATCTCCATGGGTATGGGTAATTGGTGCTGCCGTATTTATTATTTTACTGATCGCTCTCACCAGTGGGGGAAGATCACGTTCAACAAGTGGATCCAGTGATAAAGTAACGGTAACAAAAACCGTCACCAGGGATACAGATGTATAACGATAAGGCAAAATAAAGATACAAGGCCGCCTGTTACCATTTACTGTTCCGGATCCTTGTATCTTGTTTTTTTATTCTATTGCCCGTACCTGTTATGAAAAAAGAAATAAGGCGGTACAGGTTGGAGAATTTTCAAAAGGAGTTAATTCCATAGCAACTGAGCATCGTCCTTAATGTCCATTTCACAAAAGGCCTCCGCAGTGAACTGTGAAGATTACCTGCTAACCGGATAATTATTTTCAAAATCCAGATCAACAGCATGGGCCGAAGCAATGGCGAAGCTGGTTGAAGATACCTGACAGGGATTTTTACAAATTATGATTTCGCCAGTCTTTTTCTTTTCCGTTCAAAATAAATAAGGGAGATGGAGATAAACACTACGCCAACAATGGAAGTGATCATGACCAGGGTGGTATAAAAATCCAGCCAGTTCATCTGGATCTTAAAAACAGTTTTCGTGAGCAGCACGCTTACACTGGCCAGGTAGCCAAAAGAATCAGCGAGGTAGATCAGGAAGCCAACATTGGCGGCATACCGGAAGGCCGCTATCATCCGGTCGAATAAAATGCTGTTATAGGGAATGTAGGTCATGTAAAGGCCAAGTCCCACAAGTGTCATCCATTGAAAAGTGCTCACCATTTTTTCCATGTAAAGCCATGTAATGATGCCCGATAAAAGAAAACCAGCCATCATAATGAATTGCGCCACCATGAAGGCCTTCATATTATTTCGGATCATCACCATGCTTGCAATAAGGATCAGAATGGCAATGGAAATAAGCGTTTCGGTCTGGGCAAAAACACCGGCACTGAATGCTTCACCCGATGACCTCCACATGTCGGCCATAAAACTATCCCGCACCTCCCGCAACATGGTCACAAAAACATAGATCAGAACAAGCGATAATATGCCAGGCAGGAATGTTTTTACAAAAAGAGAACGCTCTGCAGCATTCATGGGTACTCTCTGGGTCCTTTGCGCCACATCTTCCGCATCCGGTGGCGGTATGCGGCTAAGCAGGTAAACAAATAATAATAAAGGGATAAAAAATATAAGTGAGGTAACAAAAGGCATCCAGTATTCAGAAACGTTCCAGTCTGTCATCACAAACTGCGCAACAGATTTGGCAAGTCCCGGCCCGAATATGAAACTGACAGCTAATGAAGCACCGATAAAATCCGTTGCTCTTCTGCCTTCAACATAAGAAAACAAAACGCCCCATAACATACCAAGCGGAAAACCATTGACAGCCAGGGTCCAGAAATTATAAGGCGGGGGTATCAGTGCAAACAACAACCAGGCAAACCAGGATATGCCGATCAGAATGAGGATCAGTCTTTCCCTTCCTTGTCTCTTTAATTCTGCGATGAATTTAATGCCGTAGAATTTACTTAGCATATACCCTGCACCCTGCGTAATCACCAGGAGAATTTTATAATCCAGGCCAAAAGGCTGATATCCTTCAAAAGCAGCTACGTTGAAAGCCTTCCGGAAGGAAATGATGCAGGCGTATGCAGCAAAGCAAACGGCAGCAGCGAAGAGGGATGTCAGCAAGGGTGATCTGGTGGAAGGCAAATGGCGGTCTATTTTTTTACAATATACGGATGAATGAAGATTGATTGGTAAAGTGAAGAACAGTGCCCGGAATGGACCACCTTTACTTCAATCATAAAAATCACGACCTGCCATATGCGAAATGCCGTAAACCTTATGAACAGTTGGGAGTTATAGCCTGGATTCAAAACAAAGGTGCTGATGTAAAAACACAATGCTGTGGCCAGGGAAAACTGGTCGGATCAGGATGCAGTCCATTTTCAACCTCAGTTAACGGTAATCCATCCTCAAACATATTTTGTTCAATGTTGACAACAACATTAATTATGCAAAATTGACCCGGGAACGTTAAAACCTTATTAAAGAACCACCGCTGCGTAGTAATACGGTTGTCCTGCCTTGTCAGACGCTTTAGTTTTGTGCCGGTAGAAAAATATTTTGCTGTGGTTGTAACAAAATCAGCGCAGCCACCGTCTGATAGAACAGAAAACAAGGAACCATGAAACTGAGATATATTTTAAGAGAACATTCCGCGGTAATAGCATGTGCTGTTTTATTTATTCTGTTTTTTCTGATGACCATGGTCCTGTCAGGTCTAAACTGATTGCCTTCATAATACCTTTTTGTCATTCAAATAATAATTAGTTAACGCAGACTTCATAACCGGTTAACATGAACAGGGTTATTTTGGTTCATGTTAAAAACTTCATTTCCCGGACTGAGAAATAAAAGGGTGGCCTGCATTGTTTTGTTGATTGTACTTGTGATCTTTTCGTTTGTAAAGGTCAGCCATGCATTTTTCACTTTTTACCAGAATAACTAGGACCAGAATGTTCTCTAAAAAATCATAGTTTTCTGGCCGTCATTTTATCTTTATCCAAAAACAACCTGAATTCATCTCTGAGGGGGAAATAGTAAAAATTCCCATTGCGGATAAAGTAAATATAATTACAGCGAGCTCCGGCACGGGAAAAATATAATGTTTTCAAAGGCTCATTTTTAGAATACAGATGGATCTTACCTTCTGAACGGCACGCTCTGGCCTGTTCCTGAATAGAAAAAGAACCACCCAGCTGGTTAACCACTAACCGGATAGCAGTTGTGTCGGATGTTGCAGTGAATTTATAATAACGGCTATACCTCAAAGAATCTTCCAGGCTGTCATAATAGATCAGTTCCATACTGTCGGCGGTACTTATAGCCGGTTCAAGCTCATGTGCGCTGATAACAAGGCTGGCACTATCCGTTTGGTCCACTACCGGTTTTATAGTGGTTCCTTCTTTACATGAAAACAAAGAAACAATCAGCAATAATATTAACAGGTATGCATTCACGTTATATAGTATTAGTTAAAGCCGCTCCAACCTGGAGCGGCTTTTAAGAGAGTACAGATCTTACACGAGACTAGTAAACATTATTCTGCGGATTGAAATTCGCCCATCCGCTGAGCCAGTTGGTATTTCCAAATGCACCACGGTGGTTAACATTTGTAAAGAAGGTATCAAGTTCTGTAAACGATGCACCGTTCAATGCGGGAGAACCTGCTTTAGGCATGAAGCTGGGCGCATCCCAGTTGAAAGGCGCTTCCAGCATAATATCATTAGCATTGGAATAAGTTATTGAGCCATTTGCTTCTGCTTTGGCCTGTACATCAGCAGCACTGAGAACTCCACCTGCAGTAGCATCTGTTTTATATGGATTTGACAGGGCATGAACCAGGTTGTTTTTGAAAAGTGAAGCGCCTGTATTGAACGCTTCCGCCGTTGCTGCACTTTCCATGGAGAACCCGCCTTTTGGAAAGCCCATCATGATGGAATTGTGGATCTCAAAGCGTACTGCCCTTCTCCACCTGTTGGCAAAATTGAGATTGGCCTGCGTATTGGGATCACCGTTAGGTCCTACCCAGGTAATATTGGAAAGAACAGGCTTTGTAAATGGTGTGGCAGAGGTACCGGTACCGTCATTATCTGCTTCAACTCCATTTCCGGCATCTGTATCTGCAATTTCCGGTCTGCGTTGCACTACTGCAAACTGTATCCTGCCGGTATAACCAAAATCAAAATCCAGGTCATCATCAGATGCTGCATAAGAAACCAGGTATTTGGCGTTTACCGTTCCTCCAAAAAATTCATAGGCATCATCATTACCGTATGAAACCTGGATGTATTCCAATGTTGTTCCTGAACCAACACCACCAAGTGTAAGTCCATTGATCTCCGAACCTGGTTCGGCTGCAATACCTGCATATTCAATTCTTACATAGCGCAATGTTCCGGAATTATCGCCGGCATTGGTGCCGCCATATCTTCTGTCCACGCCACCTTCAATCAGCGGGGCAGGGGAAAGAGGCCTGTTGGTTGGTGCATTTCCAAGAATGATGATACCACCCCAGTCGCCCCTGTTCCTTGATCCTGCAGGTTTTCCTGAAGTGAATACAATGGGTCTGGATGAAGTACCCAGCGCCTCAATTTTGGCGCCGCGTTCAATAATAACAGCGCCTTTCTGGGAAACGTCGCTTTTTAAAACAGTACCCCCGGGAATCCTGAATGTTGTTCCGCTGGTGAAATAAACATATCCTTTGATGGTATAGGAACCCCCATCGAGTGTGATATCTCTTTCGTATGATCCTACCAGTACCCTGGTTTGATTTGGATCGTCCGGATTGGTAACACCAGATGTTCCGTCGTCATCATTGAAATTTACTTTTACGCAGGAAGTAATCAAAGTTGCCATTACCGCGACCATAAAGAATTGCCTGATCTTATTCATAAAATTTATCTTTTAAATACCTTGTTTATTATTTGTTTTTACTGAAATCAAAATCGTATGTAAAACCTGCACTGATGGTAGTACCAGGTCTGTAACCATAGTTGATCCTGTCGCCACCGGAATAATCATAACCAGGCTTTGATGTTGGATTATCATAAAATGAGTAGCTGTTATTCAGGAGATCAGAAATGGTGATCTTCCATTCGCCTTTGTTATTAAAAACCTTTTTTGATAACTGGATATCGAGGAGGTTCCTGGAGCTTTCATACACATCATAAAAGCCCGCCCCCTGTGGATCTCCTACCAGATAGAGTCTGGGTCCTGCCCTGTTATACAATACGGTAGCATTCCAGCTATCATTGCTGAATTGCAAACCCGCGTTAACCAGGTAAGGTGATTGCCCGTACAGTGGCCTGTTCTGTTCTGTTTTTGTACCAGATGCCTGTTCCGTTGTTAAAATAACTTTGGATTGCAGCCAGGTAAGGTTACTGATGAAGGTGAGGTTCTTCAATTTATCATTTATAAAATCAAGTTCCTTTCTGATCTCCAATTCAGCACCGTACAAAAATGCTTCATCGGCATTGGCATAATTGAAAAGCCATCTGTCGCCATTGCTACCGGCATCC
>CAMPIQ010000160.1 GCA_946886475.1 uncultured Chitinophagales bacterium
GGGGAGTAAAACCCCGTAAGTAAAAATCAATACAAATGCAACTACACAATTTACGTCCTGCAAAAGGATCCGTTCACAAGGAAAAAAGACTGGGTCGTGGTGAAGCTTCCGGAAAAGGTGGAACTTCAACCAAAGGTAATAAAGGTGGTCAGAGCCGTGCGGGTTACAAAAGAAAGAGAGCACACGAAGGCGGCCAGATGCCTATTCAGCGCCGTGTTCCAAAACGTGGTTTTAAAAATCCAAACAGGATCGAGTATAAGGTTTTCAACCTTGGTCAGATTGACCAGCTGGTAGAAAAGTATAACATTACTGATTTTACCCTGGAGAACCTGTATACAAACGGATTGATCAATCAAACAGACAGGATCAAGATCCTTGGTAACGGAGAATTGAAAGCAAAAATCACTTTCAAAGTGAATGCGATCAGCGAGAAAGCAAAGCAGGCCATAGAGACGGCAGGCGGCACTGTTGAAATAGTGAAGTAATTTTCAGTAAATTGCAAGGTCTCGCTGAGGCGAGATTCTTTTTTTTCTTAAGGACCGAAAACATTTCATTTTCCGTGAAAAAATTTATTCAAACACTAAAAAATATCTGGAGTATCGAGGAATTGCGTTCCAAGATCCTTTTTACACTACTCCTGATTTTCATTTACAGGGTTGGTACACATATCGTATTGCCTGGTATAGATCCTGAAGGTATTTCAGAATCAATGGCTAATTCCAACAATGGAATTTTAGGTATGATAGATATGTTTGCAGGTGGTGCCTTTTCACAGGCTTCTATTTTTGCACTCGGTATCATGCCTTATATCTCGGCATCCATCTTTATGCAGCTGGCAACCGTACTGGTTCCCCAGTTTCAGAAAATGCAAAAGGAAGGAGAAAGCGGCCGTAAGAAAATTAATCAATGGACCCGTTATCTTACCATTGCTGTTACCATTGTACAGGCATCTGCTTACGTATCTTATATTCAACAGATCACAAGCCAGAGTGGTGGTGTAGCACCTTCCTACCAGCCTTATTTCTGGTTGTCTACAGTATTACTGTTGACGGCAGGAACCATGTTTGTTATGTGGCTTGGTGAAAAGATCACTGATAAGGGCCTGGGTAATGGTACTTCACTGATCATCATGATCGGTATCATTGCTGTTTTACCTCAGTCATTCATTCAGGAGCTTGTTGTAAAATCAAACCCTGCAGGTATGATACTCCTGTTTATTCTGGAGATCGTTTTCCTCATTGCAGTAATCATGGGATGTGTATTGTTAGTGCAGGGCGTCCGGAAGATCCCGGTTAATTATGCCAAACAGATTGTAGGTAACCGCCAGTTTGGTGGTGCCCGCCAGTTCCTTCCTATTAAAGTGAACAGTTCAGGTGTAATGCCTATCATCTTTGCGCAGGCTATTATGTTTCTGCCTACATTATTTAATCTTACCAAGTGGGGTACAACAGAAACAGGGCAGGGCATTCAAAGAATATTCACGGATCCGTCCAACGGATGGTATATGGCCATTTATGCAATTGTGGTTATTGGATTTACCTTTCTGTATACAGCTTTGATTTTTAATCCCAAGCAGATAGCCGATAACCTCAAGCAGAATAACGGATTTATTCCAGGAGTGAAGCCTGGCCAGCCTACGGCTGATTATATTGGTTCTATTATGGATAAGATCACTTTACCAGGTGCCATCTTACTGGCGCTGGTTGGTATCCTTCCGGGACTGGTGCAACTGGCAGGTGTTCAGCCCAGCTTTTCGCAGTTTTTTGGCGGTACTTCATTATTGATCATGGTGGGCGTTATTCTTGATACTTTGCAGCAGATAGAAACCCAGTTACTGATGCGTCAATATGATGGTTTGATGAAGAGTGGCAGAATTCAGGGCAGAACTGTTACGCAGGCATCTTATTAATTAAGGTTTGGGCATTAAGATTTAAGAAGGCTCAGAATGTCATAATACTTAAAACCTGGTAAGAAAGCTTGCCAGGTTTTTTTTATACAAAATAAAAAAGCCTCTGTTCATTAGAGTGCCCTGTATATAATTTTAGCTAAAATGATTCATTACAAGAATAGTCAGGAAATAGAATTGATGAGAGAAAGCGCTCTGCTGGTCAGTAAATCACTTTGCGAGGTGGCAAAGATCCTGAAGCCGGGGATCACCACTATTTCAATTGATAATTTCATAGGAGAATTTCTGCATGATCAAAAGGCCATACCTTCTTTTTTAAATTTCAACGGATATCCATTTAATTCATGTATTTCGGTAAATGATGTGGTGGTGCATGGTTTCCCTGGCCAGTATGAAATAAAGGAAGGTGATATCATATCGGTTGATGTGGGTGCCTATAAGAATGGGTTTCATGGAGACCATGCTTATACCTTCATGATTGGCAAACCAGCTGATGAAGTGGTTAAACTGGTAAAGACCACAAAAGAATCATTATACAGGGGAATTGAAAAAGCAGTGGCAGGGAACAGGGTCGGCGATATTGCCTTTGCCATCCAGGAGCATACTGAAAAAAAGAATGGATATGGTGTGGTAAGGGAACTGGTTGGTCATGGGCTGGGGAAAAATATGCATGAGGAACCACAGGTGCCGAATTATGGGAGGCGTGGTTCCGGTATTGTTTTGAAAGAAGGACTTGTACTTGCTATTGAGCCAATGATCAATATGGGAAAAAAGGATGTGTTTACCGATACAGATGGCTGGACAGTGAGAACAAAAGATGGAAAACCTTCTGTACATTTTGAACACGATGTTTGTGTGAAAAGGGGCCAGGCTGATATACTTTCCAATTACGCACCCATTGAGGAAGCCGAACGGGCAAATGCTAATTTGTTTTCAGATTACTGATAAAATATTTTACATGTTGATAAAGCGGAGAACAATTTGTACTCCCTGTAATGCTGGCTGTTTTTCAATTATTAAATGACCACCCAGGTATCACAACAACAAACACAAACCCTTATAGTGATAGGGGGCGGCGCGGCAGGTTTCTTTTGTGCAGTAAATGCTGCCAGACTAAACACTTCTCTTAAGGTGATTCTCCTTGAGAAAACAACTAAATTATTATCAAAGGTCAGGATTTCAGGAGGTGGCAGATGCAATGTTACCCATGCTTTGTTTGATATAACGGAAATGAGTAAACGCTATCCTCGTGGACTGAACTTTGTGAAAAAAAGCTTTCATGATTTTTTTACAACTGATACGGTGAGGTGGTTTGAAGAAAGAAATGTAAAGTTAAAGACGGAGGCAGATGGCCGTATGTTCCCTCAAACCGATTCATCGCAAACTATTATCAGTTGTCTGTTAAATGAGGCTAATCTTTACCAGGTTGACATCAGGATGAACTCAGAAGTTAAACACATTATCAAAAAGGAAGCAAGTTTTGACCTGACGCTGTCCAATGGGCAAAGAATGATGGCTGATTATGTTTGCATTGCCTGTGGTGGCTATCCAAAATCTGCCATGTTCAGGTGGTTACTGGATCTTGGCCATACAATATCAGATCCCGTACCTTCTCTTTTTACTTTTAATCTTTCTTCCAATGGACAGCAACAGCATCCCATTACAAAATTAATGGGTGTAAGTGTTGAACACGCCAGGATAAAGGTTGAAGGAACCAAACTTTCACAGGAAGGTCCTGTTCTCATAACCCACTGGGGTCTGAGCGGGCCTGCAGTATTAAGGACCAGTGCATGGGGTGCCAGACAACTGGCAGCTATTGATTATCAATTCAAAGTTCATATCAACTGGGTTATATTATATAACGAACAACGCCTGAAAGATGAAATAAGGAATTTAAGATCAGGACATATTTCAAAAAAGATCTCCAATCATAATATAACCGGATTGCCAAACCGGCTGTGGCAGTTTTTACTTGATCTTTCAAATATTAAAGAAGACATGAAATTTTCCGACCTTTCCTCAAAGGCAGAAAATCTTTTGATCAGGAATCTGGTTGATTTTGTAGTTGAGGTGAATGGGAAAACTACATTTAAAGATGAATTTGTAACAGCTGGAGGGATCAGTTTATCTGAAGTGGATGCCAGTACCATGATGAGTAAAAAAATTGAAAACCTGTTTTTTGCAGGTGAGATTCTGGATGTGGATGGAATTACAGGTGGATTCAATTTCCAGCATGCCTGGACCAGCGGATTCCTTGCTGCCAAAAGTATTGCCCGGATGGTTTGAGGCCGTTATCAGGACAGTAAATTTTTTTTTCCAAATCTTTGCAAACTGTTAACCTTTAAAGGGTTGAGTCAGGTAAAAAACTCTCCTGTTTCAGCCGCTTACTTCCAACTAAAACTTATCTTTGCCGCCCCGAACAAAACCCCGGGATTTATTATGGAAGAAAATCAAATTGTTAACCAGCCTTCCGGACAGGCAGGCTCAAACGCTGAAGGACAGGAGAATGCATCCCCCGCTGTTGTGGGAGAAGCTTCTACAGCGACATCAAATGTACCCGTCCAGGCGCCTGTTGAAGAAAGAGTTGTAACAGCGCATGATGATTTTGACTGGAGCATTGACAAGCGTAATGTGGCCAGCTATACACAAGAAGAAAAAGAGAAGTACGACAAAGTATACGAAAATACTTTCGTGCAATTAAGCGACGGCGAAATGATCAAGGGCCTGGTAGTGGGTATCACTAAAACAGATGTGGTACTGAATATCGGTTTCAAATCGGATGGCCTTGTTTCTTTAAATGAATTCCGCGACATCCAGGGATTGAAAGTTGGAGATGAAGTGGAAGTAATGGTTGTAGAAAAAGAAGACCGCGACGGTAATCTTAATCTTAGCCGTAAGCAAGCCCGCATTACCCGTGCCTGGGAACGCATTGTTGAAATTCATAAAACTGGTGAAATTGTTACGGGTACCGTTACCAGCAAAACAAAAGGTGGTTTGATCGTTGATGTCTTTGGTATGGAAACCTTCCTGCCAGGTTCTCAGATTGACGTGAAGCCTGTAACCGATTACGACCAGTTTGTTGGTAAAACAATGGAGTTTAAAGTTGTTAAGATCAATGAAGCAATCAAGAATGCGGTTGTATCTCACAAAGCACTTATTGAATCTGATATTGAAGCACAACGTGCACAGATCATTGGTAAACTTGAAAAAGGCCAGGTGCTGGAAGGTACTGTGAAGAACATCACAGACTTCGGTGCATTTATGGACCTTGGAGGTTTAGATGGTTTGTTGTACATCACAGATATTTCATGGGGCCGTATCAATCACCCAAGCGAGGTATTGAAACTGGACCAGAAGATCAATGTTGTGGTTCTCGATTTCGACGACGAGAAAAAACGTATTTCTCTCGGTTTAAAACAATTGACTCCGCATCCATGGGATGTGCTGCCTGAAACCATTTCAGAAGGTTCTGTTGTTAAAGGCCGTGTTGTGAATATTGAAGACTACGGAGCATTCCTTGAAATTCTTCCAGGTGTTGAAGGTCTTGTTCACGTGTCCGAAATTACGTGGGCTAATACACCAATCAATGCCAAGGAATTCTTCAAGCTTGGCGACGAGCACGAAGCCAAGGTAGTTACGCTTGATAAGGATAACAGGAAAATGAGTTTATCCATCAAACAACTTTCTGAAGATCCATGGAGCGATATTGAAACTAAATTCCCTGAAGGCAGCCGCCATAAAGGTGCAGTTAAGAACATCACGCCATATGGTGTATTTGTTGAGCTCACCACTGGTATCGGCGGTATGATCCACATATCAGACCTTAGCTGGTTGAAACGTTTCAATCACCCAAGCGAATACACTAAAGTTGGTGAGCATATAGAAGTAGTTATACTGGGAATTGATAAAGACAACCGTAAACTGCAGTTAGGTCATAAGCAGTTGGAAGAAGATCCCTGGAATAGCCTGCAGGATACTTTCGCTGTAGGTTCTGTGCATGAAGGTACTGTTCTCCGTAAGGATGATAAAGGTGCTATCGTACAATTGCCTTATGGTCTTGAAGGTTTTGCTCCCAACCGTCATCTTGCAAAAGAAGATGGTAAGAGTGTAGGTGCTGAGGAAACAGCGCAATTCATGGTTATTGAGTTTGACCGCAATGAAAAACGCATTGTGGTTTCTCATGCAAGAATTTGGGAACAGGTGAAGATAGAAGAAAAAGATGCAGCAAGAAAAGAAGCAAGAGCAGAAGCAGATGTAACCAAAAAAGCCGTGAAGAACCTGCAAACCAAAGTTGAAAAACCCACACTGGGCGACCTAGGTGCATTGGCACAGATCAAAGAAAGACTTCAGAAGGAAGAAAAAGGTGGAGCTGCAAAGTCAGACACTACTCCTGAAGCAGAAGGATAACCGGCAGCCCCGGCTTAAGCTTTCAGCTAAGGCCCAGGCATGATGTAATACTGTTCAACGTAAAAAGGCTGATCAATTGATCAGCCTTTTTTTATGTCCGTATGGACCATTGATGTTACCCATTTTACTTCAATGCAAAAACCACAGTTACTTCATATCTCAGTTTCATTTTTTTGAAATCAGCCTGAGGTTGTTCATTAACATCCTGATCCATCTCCGCTTTCATCATTACATTGGATCTCATGTTATAATAAGGCTGGTAGAATTCATTTGGTTCATTGATGGTAACAGCTACACCAATTTGCTCACCAATAGCTTCTGACAGGTAAATAGCCTTCTCTTTTGCAGCCCTTACAGCCTGTATCTTTAATTGTTTTCTGAACGCTTCTAATTTGCTATGCGAAGTGCGTTGTATAAAGAAATTCTGCGTGGCCTCATCATCCAGTTTATCAACCAGCTGGTCAATCTGTGAACTGCTGCTCAGTTTTACCTGATAAGAAATTGAAGAATACAACTCATCTTTCAATTTGTTCTTTTTTCTCCACCATGGATTCCCATAGTTGCCATCATAAGCTGAAATGGTAACAACAGAGTCGGGCAGGCCAAGTGAGCGGACAGCAGTCAGGAAGTTCTGCCTGATCTTCTCAATACCTATTTTCCCCTGTCCTTTTTTTTCATATTCTTTCAGGTCAACCTGTACATAAATTTCATCCGGCGTTATTTCCATTTCTGCGCTTCCATTCACAGTAATGGTACGTGGATAAGGATTCTGAACGTTTTGTGACAAGGCTCCAAATGTAAACAGCGAGCCCATAACTAGTAAAATAATTGATTTCATGGCATTAAATTTTTAATTGGATGTATTGGATTTCCGGATTACATAAATGTTGAATTCAAAAGCCGGTTCCTTAACATCTTTTAAACACTTAACTTTAATACTCAATTTGCCTGCCAATGGGAATTTGGAAAAAACTTGCTGAGTATAAACTCGTTCGTAAAATTGTTTATGCTATTGTTGGGATCGTAAGCTACCCGGGAATAGCAATTATCAACAAACTTAAAATCTCGGGTACTGAAAATATTGAGGACCTGCCCCGTAAGAATGTGCTCTTCGTGAGTAATCACCAGACTTATTTTGCCGATGTAATTACTTTCCTGCATATTTTCTGCGCAGTAAAATGGAGGAAGAAAAACCGCCTGGGCGTTCCTTATTATTTACTGAATCCGTTTTCTAGTGTATATTATGTGGCTGCCGAAGAAACCATGAAAAGTAGCTGGATCAGCAGACTGTTTACACTGGCAGGGGCCCTCACCGTAAAAAGGACCTGGAAAAAAGATGGTGGTGAAGTGAGACGCGGACTGGACCCAAGCGACACAAGAAAGATCGAAAGATCACTCAACAGCGCCTGGGTGATCACATTTCCACAGGGTACTACTAAACCTTATGCTCCCGGAAGAAAAGGTACAGCCTATATAATAAAGCATTGCAGGCCTACGGTGGTACCTGTAGTTATTCAGGGTTTCTGGAGGGCCTTCAACAAGAAAGGTTTGAAGTTTAAAAAGAAGGGCGTTCAGCTTTCCGTTACATTTAAACCACCCATGCAGATTGATTATGATGCACCGGCTGAGGAAATACTGAAACAAATTATGGATGCCATTGAACAAAGCAAAGAGTATATGCTTAAAGGCGCACATCATTGGAAAACAAAGGAGGAAACGGTAGGTATTGGAGAAGCTATTGGCCATTAGCTGTTAGCTATTTAAATTCTTTTACTC
>CAMPIQ010000161.1 GCA_946886475.1 uncultured Chitinophagales bacterium
CTATTATGTAAGCCAGGTAAATACCACCACCGGTTGTGAAGGCCCAAGGGCTTCTATTACAGTGAGCGTGAAGCCTACACCACAAATTGCCGGCGGCACATCAATAAATCCCACTACTTGTAATTCATCAACCGGATCTATCAGTGTTACGGGCTTAAGCGCCAATACCAGCTATTCCGTCAGTTACACCAAAAACGGAACAGCCCAGACCATAACACTCAGCTCTAATGCCTCCGGCCTGATTAAGATCACGGGTCTTTCTTCCGGAAGCTATACCGATATCTCCGTTACCAAAGATGGATGTTCCTCCAATACCGTTGGCCCATTTTCTTTGTCTGATCCCAATCCACCTGCAACTCCGGTGGCATCAGGTTCCGGCACTTATTGCAGCGGATCATCCATACAGTTGAATGCATCATCCACTACCGGTAGTGTTGGTTATGCCTGGTCGGGGCCCAATGGTTTTTCCAGCAATCTGCAAAACCCTGTCATCAGCAATGCAGGTGTGAATGCCAGCGGAACCTATCATGTTATTGCCACGCTTAATGGATGCAGTTCATCAGCTGGTTCTGTAACGGTAACCGTAAATGCAACGCCAAATGCACCTTCTCTTACTTCCAATGCACCTATTTGCAGTGGTAATACGCTTAACTTATCTGCCAGCACCAATATGGCTAATGTTGGTTATTCATGGACAGGACCAAATGGTTTTACCAGCAGTCTTCAGAATCCATCTATTGCCAATGCAACGGCTGCGGTCAGCGGCGCATATATCGTGACCGCTACTTCGGTTACGGGTAGTTGTTTGTCTTCTCCATCTACTATCAATGTTACTGTAAAGCCAACGCCGCAAATAACAAATGCAGTTGTTGCCAACCCGTCAAATTGTGCATCATCTACCGGCAGCATCACATTATCAGGGTTAACGGCCAACACTACCTATACTGTAAACTATCAAAAGAACGGATCACCCGTAACAGCGGCTATAACTTCAACTGCATCTGGCAGCCTCACCATCGGTAACCTTAGTTCAGGTACTTATACCAGTATCAGCCTGAGTCTGAATGGTTGTTCATCCAACACCGTTGGACCATTCACCTTAACAGATCCTGATCCTCCTGCAGTTCCTCTTGTAGAAAGTAATGGTCCGGTTTGTACAGGTGCCTCTTTGAATCTTATGGCATCCACCACCTCTGGAGGAACTGCCGGCTATTCATGGACCGGACCGGATGGTTTTACCAGTAACCAGCAGAACCCTGTATTAAATAATGTAACCACTGCACAAAGTGGAACGTATACGGTTGTATTAACCATTAACGGTTGTTCATCTTCATCTTCTGTCAATGCAACCATACATCCCAAACCATCCAAACCTTCGGTATTAAGGCCTGTGGTTTATTGTGAAAATGATAATGCGGTTGCACTTACAGCTACTGCATCGGGAAGTAACGTGTTAACATGGTTTGATAATCAAAGTCTTTCTAATGGATCTTCAAACCCGCTTGTTCCATCTACTGCTGCTGCGGGTGATTATTATTTTTATGTGATCCAGACAAACGGCTTCGGTTGTAATAGTGATACTTCCAGGATTCCCGTAAAAGTGTATCCTTCCATTACCGGAAATGTTATTGGAAATGACCAGGCTATCTGCTCTGGAAATATTCCAGCAACCATTATTCCGTCATCTGCATTATCAGGTGGTACAGGCTCTTACCAATACCAGTGGCAATTTTCCACGGATAATGGAACCAGCTGGACAAACATAAGCGGGGCTACTACGGCCAACTATAGTCCGGGTGCATTGTTTGTTCCAACACGTTTTAGAAGGCTGGTACATAGTGGCCCCTGTACGGATCATATTTCCAATGAAGTGTTGATAGATGTGAATGGAACACTGGCAGCTTATGAAATTGGAAGTGCACAAACCATTTGTGCCGGTGCCATTCCTGTTCTGTTAAATGGTCAGGCACCAACCGGTGGTAATGGTACGTACACCTATCAATGGCAATCATCAACAGATCAAATCAACTGGACTGATATTGCCGGAACCAATACGCAGGATTTTCAACCTGCAGCCTTAAATAATACAACTCATTACAGAAGGAAAGTGATCAGCGGACCATGCAGTGTATTTTCTTCCGTTGTTACCATTACGGTTAATCCGGTGCCGGTATTGAATTCAATAGCAGATCAGATTTATTGTAGTAATGTTTCAACCCTGCCGGTTAATTTCAGCACCAATGTATCAAACAATATAAGTTACAGCTGGACCAATAACAATCCTTCAACAGGGCTGGCAACTTCAGGATCGGGAAATATTCCATCATTTACAACCATCAATAATGAAGATCCGAAGGTTCCGGTAATCAGTAATATTACAGTTATACCTGTATACACATCAAACAGCGTGGCCTGTGCTGGTAATCCCGGAGCTTTTACGGTTACGGTTCTTCCTTTTATTGCCATCAGTCCGGTAGATGATATGGTTGTATGTACCGGAACGAACATTCCTTCATTCACTCCATCACACAACGCGGCGCCTTTCAATGGCAGCACGGTAAGCTTTAAATGGACAGTCACCGGTTCGGGTACCACACTTGCATCAGGCTCAGGTTCAGTGATCCCATCTTTCAATACTTTAAATACAGGTAATACGGATCTTGTTACCACCATTTCCATTACACCTGTTTATTCTTTTGGCGGAAAGAATTGTGATGGTTCAATTGAAGAATATGCAGTGACAGTGAAACCGGCTACTCCCGGTGCGGGTGCAGGTGCAGATGCAATTCTTTGTGCCGCTACTTCATATACTATGAGTGCTGTTGCCATTCCGGGAACTACAGGTCTCTGGACTCAGGTGAGTGGTAACCTGGTAGTGATAACAGATCCGGCATCATCCACCACAACTGTAACCGGATTACAGGAAGGGGAGACCTATGGTTTTGAATGGATGATCACCGGCTTTGCATCCTGTCCGCCAACAAAGGATACTGTTACTATAAAAGTGGAACCGCAACTGGTAAATACAATTGATACCGGTGAACAAACTATTTGTTATGGACAACCGGTCACCATAAACGGTTTTGTTCCTTCAGGTGGTAATGGTACCTATCAATACCAATGGCAATCAAGTACGGATGGTATCAACTGGAATGACCTTCCGGGGTTTACGTCTGCAGGTATTACCTATACACCAACACAAACTATTTATTTAAGAAGGAGGGTCACTTCACTGCCCTGCCAGAATGAAAGCATGGCAGTGCATGTAATTGTTCAACCGCCTGTTTCCAACAATAACATTTCTGCAGATCAGTCCATCTGTATCAATACCGCTGCTTCATTAGTAGTGGGTTCTTCGCCATCAGGTGCCAATGGTTCTTTTCAATACCAGTGGCAGCAGTCGGTAGACAATGGAAACACCTGGACGGATATTGCAGGTGCCACCAGCCGGGATCATGATCCGGGCATCCTGGTACTGACAACCTCCTATCGAAGGAATGTTTTTTCCAATTTGTGTACAGGGCCTCAGAGCAGTATGAGCAATGTGGTTACGATCACAGTGAATCCGGATGCGCGGTCCGTTTTTACGGCAACAAAAGATAGTTCCTGTGCACCCTTCCTGATCGATCCGGCTGTAATTCTTTTGCAACAGTTTCCTGACCGGAATAGCAGCTATCAATGGTATGCTGATGGAAGTTTTATTGGACAGGGTACATCATTCCCGGGGTATATCCTTAACAACAGCAGGGATTCGGTTAAGATCAAACTGGTAGCGATCAGTAGTTTTGGTTGTCTGAATGACAGCACGGAGCTTACGTTCTATACATTCGAAGAACCACTGCCATCATTTACCTTAAGCGATACTATGGGATGTGGCCCGCTAACTATACATATTAATAATACAACTCCACATGCCGGGTTGTTTCAGTACCATTGGAATTTTGGTAATGGTGAAACATCATTGCTGCAGCAACCGGCACCGGTAACTTTTGCTTCCAATCCAACATTTGGAGACACCACTTATGTGATCACATTAACGGTTACTTCCCAGTGCAATACTTATATCATCAGGGATTCGGTAAGCGTTAAATCAAAACCAAAAGCCCTGTTCTCGCCCGATCACTCCGTAGGATGTTCACCCATGACGGTAGTATTCAATAACAATTCCGCAGGAAGAGGTAACAGTTATACCTGGTATTTTGATGATGGTTCCATCCCTGTTACCACTTCGGAGGCCATACCGGTATCCCATACTTTTCATACGGGCGTTCAGGATACATTCCATGTAAAACTGGTGGCCTTAAATGAATGTGGGTCTGATACACTTACTTATGCCATAGTGGTTTCGCCCAACCAGGTGCAACTGGATTTTGCTATCAATGGCAACCAGTTCTCGGGTTGTTCGCCCCATGTGGTACAGTTCATCAACAATTCCAGTGGAGCCAGTCACTTTGCATGGAACTTCGGCGATAATAATATCACCAATACAACGGATAACATTGACACGGTATCGCATACTTATCTTTTACCAGGAACTTATACCATCACGCTTACGGCATCAAATGGTTGTAGTGATACCACCACAACGGAAACCATCATAGTTTATCCAAAACCGGAAGCCGGGTTTACTCCTGACGCTTTCACTGCCTGTATTGGTGATACCATACGATTCACCAATCATACTTCAGGAGCAAATTCCTATCTCTGGATATTCGGTGATGGTGCCACCTCTTCATTAAATGATCCTTCACATCATTTTACAGCGGCCGGTATCTACACGGTAAAGCTGGTAGCTTATAATTTCAATGCGCCCGGAACGGTTTGTACCGATACGGTGGAACAGCAGATACAAATTGCTACACATTTACCCGGAGCATTTGACGTTTCGGCTTCTGTTGGTTATTGCGCTCCGTTTACCGTTCAGTTCAGCAATCTTCATATTCCCTCTGTACAAACAAGCTGGGATTTTGGAGATGGCAGTACTGCAACAGGTGATCATGTTTCGCATACGTTTATGGAAGCAGGCAGTTACCTGGTAACACTTGTGGTTACTGTGCCTGGTGGATGTACCTACACTGCAACAAAAAATATTCAGGTATTGGGACCTTCCGGTACCTGGACACATCATACCGGTTATTCATGCCCGGAACAGAATGCGCTTTTCCAGGTCAATATCAATAATACCGATAGCCTCACGTATCATTTCGGCGATGGCCATACACTTGTTACAACAGACAACGTGGTTTACCACCATTATGAAAATCCGGGATTGTACTTTCCCCGTGTGTTCCTGAATAATACGGCTGGTTGCGCCATTGAACTGCCGGGCATTGATACCATAAGAGTAGATAAGATATCTGCAGGATTCACTTATTCCAGGCAAAATAATTGCGGCTATACAACGGTAAACTTTACCGATACAAGTTTTGCATTCTTCGGAAAAGATCAGGTGCAGTGGAATTTCGGGGATGGCACCATAGCAACAGGCGGTCAGGTTACTCACCAGTACGGAACTTCCGGAAATTATATTGTTCAATTGATTGTTACAGGCAATAGCGGATGTACCGATACGGTTGCAGTGACATTGAATATTCATGTAAACAATGTACCGGTGGCGGAGATCTCGGCCGTACAGGAAACCTGCCAGGGTTACAAGGTGCAATTCAATAGTAATATTCAATCTTCCGATGCCATTGACGTGTTGCAATGGAGCATCTCCAATGGCGTCACCAATACCAACAGTAATTTCACATACACGTTTTCGCAAACCGGTACTTACACTATAAGACTGATAACCGGTACCATCAACGGATGTTTTGATACTGCCTACCATAGTTTGGAAGTAAAACCTTCTCCAACCATCATGGCAGTTAATGATATCATTCTTTGCCGCGGCAGTAGTGCGCCATTAACAGCATCGGGTGTTAATGTGATACAGTATAACTGGATGCCATTGCAGGGATTGAGTTGCTATGATTGTCAAAGTCCTGTTGCTTCACCAGTACAAACCACACCCTATATCATACAGGGTACAAATAATGTTGGATGCTCAGCCTATGATACAGTGATCGTAACTGTGATTCAGCCACTGCATATTTCAGTTAGTGCCGATGACAGTATATGTACCGGATCTTCAACCCACCTGCTGGCCAGCGGCGCTACAACTTATAGCTGGTCGCCGTCAGCTGATCTGAATAACACGGCCATATCCAATCCAACAGCTTCACCTGCTGTTACTACCACTTATCGTGTTGTTGGTTATGATGGATACAATTGTTTTACTGATACGGCATTTGTTACCGTTGCCGTGGGTGAATATCCTATCGTTGGTCTTGGTCCGGATCTGACCCTGGCCACCGGCACCCTGCATCCATTGGCCAGCACTATACAAAATGGTCCGGTCAGTATCTGGCAATGGTCGCCATCAACAGATCTCAGTTGTAACAACTGCCCGCTTCCCATTGCAAACATTAAAAAAGATATTGGATATAGTGTAATGGTTACAACGCCTTATGGCTGCAGTGCGCGGGACAGCATTAACATCAGGACGTTCTGTGAAGAAGCCCAGGTGTTTATTCCAAATGCATTTACACCCAACGGTGATGGATACAATGATATATTGATGGTAAGGGCGTCAGGAGTTGCCATGGTAAGATCATTCAGGATCTTCAACAGGTGGGGAGAACTGGTCTTTGAAAGGTCCAACGCCATTCCAAACGATCCCCAATACGGATGGGATGGAAAGATCAAGGGTATTATTGGCGGACCAGATGTATATGTTTATACAGCTGAAGTGGTATGCGAAAATGGAAGCACTTATACGTATAAAGGAAATGTAACCATACTAAAATAGAAGTATGAAAAAATATTATCTGGCAGTTATCATTTTTTTCTGCGTGCATCAGTTAGCAGCGCAGGATATTAATTTTTCGCAATTCTACGAGTTGCCTTTATTGAGAAATCCTGCGCTGGCCGGAACCTATCGCGGCGATCTCAGGATCACTACTGCCTTCAGGCAACAGTGGAATAGTGTTACGGTACCTTATAAAACACAGGCACTGGGAGCGGAATTAAAATTTGGTGTGGGAGCATATTCCAATGATTATGTTTCTATGGGCGTGCAAATTTCCAATGATCTGGCCGGAGACTCCAGACTGGGAAAGACACAGATATTACCGATGCTGGCTTATCACAGGTCATTGAGCAGTGAAAGGGATGCTTATTTATCCCTGGGTTTTATTGGTGGTGCGGTACAGCAAAGATTTGATCCTGCAAAGCTTAAATTCGACGACCAGTTTGTAAATGGGGCTTATAGTTCCACCAATCCAACCCAGGAAGTTTTCACCAATACAAATTTCACTTACTGGGATATGGGTGTGGGATTAAAATACAGCAGCGATTTTGGTTATGATAATGCCTGGTATGCAGGCATGGCTTATTATCATTTTACCGAACCTAAAGTGGCTTTTGCGCAAACCAATGATATCAGGTTAAATAAAAAATGGGTACTGAATGCAGGACTCGCAGCAAGTACCAGTGAATTTGACCGGGTGATCCTTTACTTTGACTATTTCATGCAGGGAGGAAACAACCAGGTGCAGGGAGGATTGATGTACCGGCACGATCTGTTGCAGGAAGACATTGATTATACCATAAGCCTTTCAGCCGGTGCTTTTATGAGATGGAATGATGCCGTGGTACCGGTGATCAAACTGGATTATTATAACCTTGGTTTTGGACTGACCTATGATGTCAATATCAGCAAGTTGAGAAAAGCTTCCATGGGCCGGGGCGGATTTGAAGCAACACTTTCGTACAGCGATTTTTTAAACATCCGGAATAGCTCTGCACAAAAGGTAAGATGTCCGGTGAGTATTTATTAATAAGCTAAGAGGGGAAAAGAGGGAAAAGAGGGAAAAGAGGGAAAGGAGGTTTTGACTGGAGCTTTGAATACAATTTCCGGTTTGAGGGGAAGAACAGGTGATTGCAGATGCAATAACTGTACTGTTACTGTTAGCACCCTGCGGAAATAGACTCAAATTATTGCCCGCCTCACTCTTTTTTCCTCTTAGC
>CAMPIQ010000162.1 GCA_946886475.1 uncultured Chitinophagales bacterium
TGAAAGCAGGGAAACGGGGTAAACGCGTTGCCTGGATATGGATAGGAAGCTTCCCGGACTAAGGAAATGGAGGGCCAGGTTTATTACTCTGCCATTTTTACTTTCCGGAAATATCAATATGCTTCAACTATTTATGCAGGGAGGATGGGGAAAAATAGTGAGGCATATGCCTATGATGATAATCCTGTCAACTGCTGCTCTCCTATTCGCTGTGATAAAAAAAATCGCCGGAAGGCGATTTAATTTCAGGAAGCAGAAGAAGCCTTCTCTGTTACTTTATCAGTTTATTCTTACCTATCCGGGTTTTAATATTCCACTGTCTCCTTATCCCTGATCACTACAGGGTAATACTGGCCACCAAGGTTCAGTTGATAAGCGCCTGCAGGCAAAGCAATTTTTTTCTGCTTGTTACCGGAGGTATAATATTTTTCTTTTGTTTCATTCCATAGTTCCCATCTGCCATCTGAAACAATACTCAAAACCCCTGTTTTTAATCTTGTTTCCTTTCCTCTTTCAATCGGAACGTTTTCAACCAGAACAGAATTGAGCTGGAAATTATAAATGGCAGGACCAATATCCTGTGCAGGACCATGTTTGCTAAAACCGCTGCGGTTCGTGATAAATTTATTATCAGCTGCTGAGTTGAAGTCAATGCTCCACTCCACATCATCAGGGAATGCTGTATTCAGCCTTCCCAACACACCCTTCATATTGGCCGGACTGATGACCCATCTGGCATTTGCGTTTTCTTCATTACCATCACTTCCGCTTTCTATGGGATAACCAAAAGAATTCATTTCTCCGCCATTGCTTTGGTAGGCAGATTGAATGATAGCCATATTACAGCAAGGTTCTATATAAACCGGGTCTCCAACTTTTACTTTGCCAAGAACAAGTGCAGGTGCTTTGAACCGGACGGTGGCACCGGTAGCTTTATTTTTTGCCGAAACGATACTGCAACAGGGCTCCAGGTTGTCAATTTGTACAATTAAGCAGCAGGGTGCTACATAATTGATCTGCACTATGCCCACCGGTTGTGCGTTGTCCGGATTGCCTGTAGATTTAATGCCATTCACCGGTTCTGCATAATTGATCTTAACCCCATTAACAGGATCGTTGTTTCTAATTCCATTTACAGGTTCAGCTTCATATTTTCTGGCTATACCATTAACCGCAGTGATGACAGTAAGGTCTGAATTGGTGGTTACCGCATCTTTCAGTTTTATGGATTTGATGTCCATTGCATCTACCTTAAATACAAACAAACGTCCATTATCATGGTTCCTTGCCACCACCATGTTCTTTGCAGGATGGACGCCAATAACATTGCAGCATGGTTCAAGAGGTTTTTGAGCAAAGCAGGTGCAGGCAATGAGGATCGTCAGCACCGGAAACAGAAATTTTTTCATATTAGTGCCGCCTTTAAAATGGAGGTAACATAAGTTACCGATTAAAAATAAATACCCGAAAATTATTTGAGCTCATCCATAAGGGGTGGAAAGGACATTTTACTATGAAGCATCATCTGAGGGAACATGGGATAATGGAGTAACCGCAGCGCGTTATAAAAATTTCTATAAAGATCCTGGCGCTTATTCTATCCGGTAATAAAATTTCGTGAAAAGCAATCAATCCTAATTACAGAGCCGGAAGCACTGAGTATCTATTAATTTTATACAATATGAAACATATCATCCATTTAGAAGACCATTCATTGTACACAAGGGGATTTCATAATGCTGTACTGGCAAAACTGGGAGAAATTGAATACCGCCATATATCTCATCCTGATGAGGCATTGAAATACATCAAATTAAAATTCGAAAACAGATCAGGCCTGGATATAATCATCACGGATTTCAATCATTCAGGAATGAATGGATATCATTTTGCGCGCCAGGTAAGGATGCTGGAAATACATTACGGACGACATCAAACACCCATTGTGCTGGTTTCTATGAAAGGGATGGAAGATGGTCAGATTCAGACAGGATTAAATGAAAAAGTGTTTACTAAATATTTCAACAAGTCGGCTGAGTCAATTGAATTACTTGAATATTTCAAAACACTGGGAACAATTGACATTCCTGAAGAAATCCCGCTAAAACAGGTGATGCTGCCATTGCAGACAATACAGAAATGTAGCATGGGGTGGATTTTTTCCATAAGCACATATTATAATTTATGGGAAGGCACACCAAATGTTGAAACAGGTGTTTCAACATTTGAGTTTTTGAAAACGCTTTCCGCCCAACTTACTTCCTGCACGCATTTTTATGTTTTAGAGGAATATAAAATTGGCAACAGAGTATTACCTGTCCGCAGCAATATGGCTCACATTTTCAATGCCGGCCGGGAAGCTGTTGTTATCTGGTTTGATGATGGCAAAGAGGTGGCCGTGAAAGCACTGGAAAGAATCATCAATGAAACAGGGTTTGATAAGATGACAATAGAAATTTGGTAGATAATTGATAGGAAATGCCTATATACGAGAGTGCCCGCTTTGCCGGCATTGATCTTTAACTATGAAGAATGTCTGGCACCTTTCTTCAAAAATTTTGGCTGGTGATTTGCCAATGAAATTAAATTAATGGCACAATTAACAGGCAGAGAGCCAATACAGTTAAACGTTTTCAATAACCTACATGAGAAAATGTATTTTATAGGCTATGGTTCAAGCTGTACATTACTTTACTCTTTTTTGGTATTCTGCTTTTACATTTTCCAATAGCCGAATAAACTTTGAAATGCCTGGATCATATCCATATCCTTCATCAATCAACCTTTTCTCATTGCCGTCCAAAAAGAAATAATAGGGTTGTGTATTCGCACCAAACCTGATCACCTGCATATCGGTATTTTTATCGCCCAGCGTTTCAACCTGATTTCCCAGGGCTTTAGAATAATATTGCTCTTCTTCGGGTATATCTATATGATGTATATCCACATAAAGTGAGACGATCACAAAATCTTCTTTTAATCTTTTCATTACTTCAGGATCACTCCACACCTGGCCTTCCATCTTTCTGCAGTTGACACAGTTGATGCCGGTGAAATCGAGCATCAATGGTTTTTTAAATTTCCTTGCCACTTCCAGTGCTTCGTTGTAATCAAAATAAGTGATCATACCGTAGGTAGTAACCACTTCCGGTTCGTACATCTTCATCTGCTCATAATATTTGCCGGGATGTGGAAGGCTGTTATCCGGTATACCTGTTACATTTGTGGCACCCGAAACTTTCGCGGACGATACATTAAAATCCTGAGTACCCATTGGTGGTACAAAAGCAGAAATGGCTTTCAATGGTGCGCCCCACAGACCAGGGATCATGTAAACTGCAAAGATCAGTGAAGACATGGCAAAGAATAATCTCGTTACACCCAGATATGGTAGTCCGAAATCATTCTTCGGCAATTCATCATCATGATGGAATTTGATCTTTCCTAACAGATAAACTCCAAGCAATCCAAAAATGATCACCCAGGCGGCAATGAATACTTCCCTGTCAAGTATCCTCCATCCTCTTGCCAGGTCGGCATTGGATAAAAATTTCAATGCGAGTGCAAGTTCCAGGAAACCCAGTGTAACTTTTACTGCATTTAACCAGCCACCTGCTTTTCCCAGTATGTTCAGTTTGGAAGGAAAGAAAGCAAACAAGGCAAATGGTAAAGCAAGTGCAAGGGAAAATCCAAACATACCTGTGAGCGGTCCCCAGTAACTTCCTTTAGCGGCCAGCACCAGCAGGTTGCCAATGATAGGTCCCGTACATGAAAAGGAAACCACTGCAAGCGTGAGCGCCATAAAAAATATTCCCATGAAATTGCCCATGCCAGCCTTGCTATCGGCTTTTGTGGACCATGATGCCGGAAGTGCTATGTCAAAAGCACCCAGGAAAGAAATACCAAATACCAGGAACAGGGCAAAGAATACAAGATTGGCGATCCAGTTAGTGGAAAGATTATTCAATGCTGCCGGTCCGAAGATCAAGGTGATCAGAAATCCGAGCAGGGTGAAAATGAAAACAATGGAAGTGGAATAGTATAATGCATTTTTGATACCCTCGGCTTTTGTCCTGCTTCGCTTGGTAAAAAAGCTAACGGTAACCGGGATCATCGAATACACACAGGGCGTTAGTAAAGCAAGTAATCCACCGGCAAATGCAGTGAGAAAGATCCATAACAATGATTTCTCAGACACCTTGTTTGTGGCAATTCCGATATCCGGGTTCTTTATTACCGGTGCTTCAATAAAAAATTTAAAATCTTCTTCTCCCGGCAAGTACTCCTCACCTTTTTTATACAGGTAGCTTAATTTTCCTTTGATAGTTAAATGAGCAGCTCCACCGGTCATTATTTTTTGTTGCCAAAAAACCGAATCAGTATAATACCTGGCTACTATGTTTAATGCAGTGTCATTTTCTGATTCGCTTATCCCGGTTTCAACCAGTTTATCTCTTAAGTATTTGTTTGCTGAAGTATCAAATGAAATAGTAGAATATAATGCTTGTTCACGGTTCTTTTGAAGTCCGTAAAATTGGATCCCTTCCTTTACAAAAGCTTTAATATGAAGCACCACCTGATCATCGGAAATGTGTTCCTTATAATAAACCAATCTAATATCCGAGGAATCTGATGCTGCAACATGAAAGGCAAAAAAGTTAAAGCATGCAATTAAACATGCTGCTATTATTTTGCTCATCCTTTACTTAATTATTGAATGGCTATGGAAAACTTTTGGGATTTTGGTGGAAGGCATTCCCGGTCATTGCAGGTCATAAATTCTATACTGCCATTGAGTGATGTTTTTACCTTTCCTTTAAGAACCAACTTCTGAACAAATACCACTTTGCCGGAATATTGCTTTACATCTACCCCAAAGAGTTCTTCATGTCTTTGCTCAAGTTTGCCTTTTTCCTTTGTACTTCCTGAAATAGCAATCAAAGGATTATTTGTGAATGATATCAGAGTAGGTACCGGCCCCCCTTCAGGCGTGGTTTGAGAATAAATATGCCAGCCGTCTGACAGGGTTGCTGTTAAATGTACTTCGTAAGTAGTTGCATTAATTTTTATGGCAGAAAAATCCCATTGTACAGGATTCTGAATTTGAGAAATGGCTGCGGAACTGGTAAGCGCAGCCACTAGCAAAAGAATGATCGTTTTCATTTTCAATATTTTTAAGATTAATGATGAGATCTCAGTATTATCACATTGAATGTTTTCGCACTTATACTTCACAAATTAGTGATGTAGCAAAGATGAAAACCATAAACTACACCAATGAGTATATGTAATTGATGAAAGATGTTTTTTTATAAATGAAACAGATCTGTTTCGTTTAAATTCGAAGTCCCTGAAATTATTTGAATTGAAATTTCAGGATGCCGGGAAGTACAGCAATACTTTTTTCCCGCAGAAAGATGGGATAAAAGAACGATCGCATGGTTCCTTAATTAATTGCAGCCTATTGTTTTTGAAAATGAGCGGGATTATATCATCCCTGCAACCCGGACCTGTTCCACGTCCTTTCCTGTCAGTATAATTTAATGTTACCGGCTTTACTATGCTTTGGAGATCCTCATACGGTTTATTTCCCAAATAATTCATCCAGCTTCTTTTCAATTGCACTATTGCCTTCCGGATCAAAGCCAATTTCTTTGGCAATAATGATTCCATTAGGATCAATTAAAAATGTAGCAGGAACAGCCGTGACTGCAAATCCGCTTTGCGATATATTTTGTGTATCCAGGGATTGCAACCAGGGATTTTGTTCTTCCTGAATTGCTTTCAACCATGCCTTGCGATCTTCATCAATGGAAATGCTGTAGATCTCAAACCGATTGCTTTTATACTTTTTATACACTTCTCTCATATGGGGGAATGACTGCCGGCAGGGAGCACACCAACTCGCCCAGAAATCAATTAAAACGTATTTACCCTTAAGACTGCTGAAGTCAATAAAATTTTCCTGTGGATCTGGTAAACTAAAATTACTTACGGTATTTCCAAGGTGAGAGCTTTTTAGCCCTTGTATATAATCTGCATATTTTTTAACCTGTTCTGATGCTCTGATCCTGCCGGAAACCATTGAAAGCAATTGTTCTTTTTTTTCAATTGAGCCAACCTCTCTTCCCACTCCTGCTAAAACAAAAGCCGTGGCATAAGAATCAGGATGCATCCTTACCAGGTTTTCGATAATAGGAATTATAATTCCATTCCTAAGAGAGTCGCTGCTTTTTTGAAAACTTTTAAAGTCCTTATTTTCCTCATTTATCTTATACCAGTCATTGCCGTATATAGCCGCTAGCGATTTATTGATCTTTAAATATGCTGCACCATGGTCATCATTAAATTTCTTATAAATCAACATAGGCTCCGGCCCTTTTAATTCTGAGGCATTCATTCCTTTAGTGATATCCGATATAACATAATAGGTACCTGGTTCAGCAATTAAAACCCCGAAAGGCTGGTACATCTGGCGCATGCCCTTTATATAGGAAGGATATAACATTTTCAATGACACTTCGGAAAATGGGAAAGAAAAACTATACTGTCCATCTCTGATCTCTGCAGAATCATTACTGGTGCGCGTATACATATAGATTTTATTGTAGCCCTTCAAATCACCATTTATAGTTCCTTTTATCACTACCATATTACCAGGTTGTGCAAAAGTTAAACTGGCTATTGTGATTGCAGCAAGACTTAAAATATAGTTTTTCATCTTCAATAAAATTATGGTCTGATAGCCGTAAATATTTGTCTCAATTTTTCTTCCAGGTCTTCTGAATAACCGGTGTATTTGTCAACGATCTTTCCTTCTTTGTCAATTAAATATAAAGTCGGAATGCTACTAAACATATAAGCAGTCATGGTTTTATCAATGTCCGGGCTTAATACCTGAGGCCAGGGCATATCTTCATCTTTCAGAGCCTTGCGCCAGGCTTTTTCATCATGATCAATGGAAACACTAAATACTTCAAGTCCCTTGCTCTTATACATTTCATATTGTTTTTTTACTTTTGGCAGGGCAGCTCTGCAGGGACCGCACCAGCTGGCCCAGAAATCAATAATTACATATTTACCTCTGAAGGAAGCCAGGTCAATTTTGTTTCCATTGGGATCCGGATAACTGAATAAAGGAGCTTCCTTTCCATTTTCAAGCATTTTACTCCTAACAAAATAACTAATAATGTCTTCTTTCATTTGCCGGGCATCTTCATGCCATGGATATTTTTTAATAAGATTACTTAACAACTGCATGACCTGAGTTGTATCCTTTCTCCAGTTTAACCGCTGGATGGCTTTTATAATAGCTGGCTGGTCACCAAAATCTTTGATCAGTATATCCAGGATTTTATCATTCATATTCGGAGACTGACGTCTTTTTTCCGCTTCCTCCCTGAGATAAGAGAACCAGGCTGAATCTTTACTTTTATGCTGGCCGGCCATATACTGTTCCCTGCTGCTTGCTATCATCTCCTGATAATTCCAATAATCTTCATTGTTAAGAATATTCAGAATCTTATTATTCAGAGATGCACCCTGGATATGAATATAAGGAGGGTTTTTGATTTTATATTTTGCTGTATCATATCCTCTTACATTAACCACTACATCAGTATCAGCCCAAATCTCAATACGTTCCCATTTTACAAAATCAATGCGGTAGAAACCCGGAACTGTAGCATCCAACTTAATACTATAGCTGCCATCAGGTTTTAGGGATACTGAATCCAGAGCTACATATTTATACCCATAGCCTTTCCCCACATACACTTTATTGTAATTATAACCCAACCTCTGTAAATCAGTTTCCGGTACCTGGAACTGTACTTTTCCACTAACTGTAATATATTTTTTTGCAGGTGATTGTTTTTTTTGCGCCTGTAACTGAGGCTGTAGTAAAAAACCCCCTGCCAGAAATACAGCTATTGTTTTCATCAATTTTTTCATATAAATATTGTGTACTGTTTTATAATTTATGCAGAATTAATATTTTAAGAATTACCATTTTTATAAAC
>CAMPIQ010000163.1 GCA_946886475.1 uncultured Chitinophagales bacterium
CCTCCGAGGTTGCATACCGGAACCTCCGAGGTTATATACCAGAACCTCCGAGGTTGCATACCGGAACCTCCGAGGTTATATACCAGAACCTCCGAGGTTATATACCAGAACCTCCGAGGTTGCATACCAGAACCTCCGAGGTTCATGAATCTATCCTGCTGACTTAATATCGGAATACGAAACCTGCATAAAGCTTGAGTTGTAGTTAACAGGCATGTTGACATTTTTAAATAAGTAATGAATGAACCTCCGAGGTTCCCACCACAACCTCGGAGATTACCTGAGACAACCTCCGAGGTTTAAAAAAATAGCCCGGGCAAAACCCAGGCTATTCTCTATTTACAAAATCGCAACGGAATCTCTAACTACAACCCATGCTGTTTCCACAATTCAAACACTTATAACAGGTTCCACTCCTGATTGTGATATGTCCGCAGGTATTACAGGCAGGTGCATCGCTTTGCATACTCTTCGCTGCCACACTCACTGCATCCATTCCGGCATTGCTTGCTTTTTGCGCCTTGCTCATTACAGGCTGGGAAGAAGCAACAACACGAACGTTGGATAATTCCGGTTGTTTTATCTCTCCGGCTTTAACAGCAGGATCAACAGGTATGTCCCAGGCTTCTTCACCCGTATTCATCACTTCAGGTTTATCAAGCACGTGAACGAGGTCAGTTCTGTTTAAGTATTCATAACCCAATGAGCGGAAAATGAAATCAACTATTGATGTGGTTGACTTTATGTTCGGATGCTCAACAAATCCGGCTGGTTCAAACCTGGTGAATACAAACTTCTCAACAAATTCTTCCAGCGGAACACCATACTGCAAACCAATAGAGATGGATATAGCAAAACAGTTGAGCATACTTCTCATAGTTGCACCTTCTTTTGCCATGTCTATAAAGATCTCTCCTGCCGTTCCATCTGCATATTCACCTGTACGCAAGAAAATGGTCTGTCCATTGATCTTAGCCTTCTGGGTAAAGCCTCTTCTTTTGGCCGGCAATGCACGTCTTTCAACAATGCTTGCCAGTTTCCGCTTTAATTTAGTATCGGGTGAAGCCTGAACACGTTTAGTAACCTCATCCAGCAATTCTTCTATGGTCAGTTTACCCATATCAACAATGTTAGATTCCAGGCTCTCTTCCAGTTCCTTTTCACCTATGCCTTCATCCTTCTTCTTTTTGTCTGATTTATTGCTTAGCGGCTGCGACATTTTTGATCCGTCACGGTAAAGCGCACACGCTTTTAATCCTAACTGCCAGCTCAGTAAATATGAATCTGCAATTTCTTCTACCTGTGCTTCGTGGGGCAGATTGATAGTTTTTGAAATAGCACCGGATATGAATGGTTGCACTGCGGCCATCATCCTGATATGTCCATGCGCATGAATATAGCGCTCACCTTTCTTTCCACATTTGTTAGCACAATCAAAAACGGGGAGGTGTTCATCTTTCAGAAACGGTGCGCCTTCAACTGTCATGGTTCCGCATACATAGTCGTTAGCGGCTTCAATTTGATCATCTGTAAATCCAAGGGCTTCAAGCAAACTCCATTCAAAATTGAAATAATCCTCTGGCTTGAATCCTAATCTCTGTAAACATTCTTCACCAAGATTATAAACATTAAAAACAAAGCCGATCTCAAATGCAGATGAAACGGCTATATCCAGTTTTTTAATTTCATCTGCTATAAATCCTTTTTCGGAAAGTGTTTGATGATTGATGTGTGGTGCGCCCGCGAAGCTCCCTGAACCAACAGCATATTTAATGATGCCATCAACTTCTTTTTCATCATACCCAAGATTCTTCAATGCCACAGGTACTGACTGGTTGATGATCTTGAAATAACCACCACCGGAAAGTTTTTTAAATTTCACCAGCGCAAAGTCCGGCTCTACTCCTGTTGTATCACAATCCATCACAAGACCGATCGTACCTGTTGGTGCGATCACAGTGGCCTGTGCATTCCTGTAACCAAACTTTTCACCCAACTCAACTGCATCATCCCATGCCTTACACGCTGCCGTCAATAAATAATCGGGACAATACTGTGCTTTTAAACCCTGGGGCTTTACACTTAATTTTTCATAGCTGTCTGCATCATATGCAGCCAGGCGGTGATTTCTCATCACCCTTAGCATATGTTCCTTATTTTCCTCGTAACGCGGGAAGGCACCCATCACCTCAGCCATCTCTGCTGAGGTTTTATATGCAATACCGGTCATGATAGCTGAAATGGCGCCTGCGATGGCTCTTGCTTTCTCACTATCATATGGAATGCCGCTAACCATCAGTAAAGTTCCCAGGTTGGCAAATCCTAATCCCAATGTTCTGTATTCATAACTCAGTTGCGCTACATCCTTTGATGGAAATTGCGCCATCAATACAGATATCTCCAATACGGTTGTCCATAACCGGCAGGTGTATTCAAAGCCTTCAACATCCAGCGTGCCATTTTCAAAATCATAAAACTTCATCAGGTTGGCTGAAGCCAGGTTACATGCTGTATTATCGAGGAACATGTACTCACTGCATGGATTTGAAGCGCGGATCTCACCACCTTCAGGACATGTATGCCATTCATTGATGGTAGTATTGTATTGAGTACCCGGGTCGGCACAACGCCAGGCTGCATAAGCTATCTGATTCCACAATTCTCTTGAAGGCACTTTTTTCATGATCCTTCCGTCGCTGCGTGCGGTCAGTTCCCAGTCTTCATTGTTTTCCAGTTTTTCGAAAAATGAATTAGGTATGCGTACAGAATTGTTTGAGTTTTGTCCCGAAACAGTTCTGTAAGCCTCGCCTTCATAGTCGCTGGCATAACCCGCGGCAATCAGCGCAGCTACTTTCTTTTCTTCCTCAACCTTCCAGTTAACAAATTGTACGATCTCGGGGTGGTCAAGGTCAAGACAAACCATTTTGGCCGCCCTTCTTGTGGTACCCCCGCTTTTTATGGCTCCGGCGGCCCTGTCTCCTATTTTCAAAAAAGACATCAACCCGCTCGATGTACCTCCCCCACTTAATTTCTCACCTTCACCACGCAGGTTTGAGAAATTGGTACCAACACCTGAACCATATTTAAAGATCCTGGCTTCACGAACCCAGAGGTCCATGATACCTCCATCATTTACCAGGTCATCATCCACACTTAAAATGAAACAGGCATGCGGCTGGGGTCTTTCATAAGCCGATGTTGATTTTTTCAATACTCCATCCACCTGGTCCACATAATAATGACCCTGTGGCTTTCCCTTGATGCCATAACTTTCATGCAAACCCGTATTGAACCATTGTGGTGAGTTAGGCACACAGGCCTGGTTCAAAATTGAATACACCAGTTCTTCATAAAAGATCTGTGCATCATCAAAACTTGCAAAATATCCATAGCGCTCACCCCAAACTCTCCAGCAATTGGCCATACGATGTGCCACCTGTTTTACAGATGTCTCTCTGCCTGATGATCCATCAGGTTGCGGCACACCTGCTTTTCTAAAATATTTCTGGGCAAGAATGTCAGTGGCAATTTGTGACCATTGTTTGGGCACTTCCACATTATTCATTTCAAACACTACTTCTCCACTCGGGTTGCGGATTACAGATGTACGATAATCGTACTCAAACTGATCGAAGACATTTACGTCCTCTCTGGTGTACTTGCGATGGAACGAAAGTCCCTTTGTGGTAGTTCTGCTTTCACTTGCCATAATACTGCTTTTTAATGGGTTGGTGGTATTTTTTTAGTTCGGAGGTAGGCGACGAAAATATCTTTGTCGTGGCATAAAATGAAGTGCTAGTTACGCACAGGTGTGGATAAAACAGAAGGCAAAAAATGATAGTTCAGGCCTGTATTGTAATGTATAAGAATGGGTGTAAAAAAGATTTTTTTTGGGCGATTTTTTTTGGATGGAAAGAGAAAAAGTTCTATTATATTGTTTGGTTGCTGAAGAAATTAAAGTAAACAGGTTGATGGTATGCATGCATGTATTACAAATTGCGAATAATGAATGAGGAACATTATCAAACTGCCAACAAATCAACCTGTAACACCACTCACCGGATCAGTGCCACCGTACCTTTCTTCACAAACTTTTCCTTTGTATTCGGATTAACATATTCCACCATCCAAACATATACAGCAGCAGGCAATCCAAGATCACCCCGTTTGCCATTCCATCCCTTGTTCACGTCACCGGACTGATAAATAACCTGTCCCCAGCGGCTGAAGATCTTTAATTTGTAATCGACAGCATAACATTCAAACTTAGGTTTGAAAATATCATTCAGTCCGTCATTGTTTGGTGTGAAGGCTGTAGGAACGAAAACTTCGCAGGGACATTCCTTATAAACAAATCTGAATTCTTTTTTATCAAAAGAGCAATCATTATAAATGGCAATGCTGAGCATTCCTGCGGTATCAAGGATACGCTCTGGAAAAATTAAAAAATTATCCCAGGAATAAGCTGTTGCCCCCGGAACGGTTACATCCAATTCCAGTTTTTGACCCACACAGGCAAAAGTGTCTCTGATGAAATCCGGAACTTTTATGGAAACATCAGGCTGAATCACCACTTCTTTTATGGCTGTATCAATAATACATCTTGAATAAATGATCGCCCTTGCCGAGTACGAGCCTGGTGCGGGATAAAAATGTTGAGGAGCCAGCTGGGTTGAAAAATTATCAGCGCCGGATAAAGGATCACCAAAATCCCATTTTACAGAATCTACCCGGTTGAATAATAGTGCAAATTCAACAGGTTTGTCGGCACAGGTTCTTTTTTGTATCTGTATCCCGTTTTCACGCAAAGAAAAACTTCCCGACCTCACGTAATTATAGGTAACCCACATGGCCTGCACCCTGGTCTTGATCAAATTCATTCTGTAGCGGCAGTCAGTACCTTTTTTATTTGGATCTTCTATAACACTTATTGAAAGGTCAAGGTTAGGCCGGCCACCGGTAAACCGCATGCTCACATAAATTTTACCATCGGGACCCAGCTGCATGGTTCTTTGCAGTCTGATGCAGGTGCGCACACAGGATACCCTGTCGCCAAATCCGTTCACTTTATAAATGGATTGCTCAATTTCTGAAACGGCACCTGCTTCCAGATCGTACTGGTAAATGCTATGGATATCACCTCCGAAAACACCAGGGTCAATTTCCTCCGTGTACCAGCTTCCAAAATAAATTTTATTTCCATCAGGTGAGAGCTCAACATCTTCAAGTTTTTCCCCTGCAGGAACCTGGAATTTTTGCGGATTGGAAAATTTACCTGTAAGGTTATCAAAATCCAACACCACAAATTTATTTTCCCGCACCAATGGAATAACCAGTCTTTCTCCGTTAGCAGAGAATTTGATATTGGTGCCACCCAGGATCTCACTATCGGGAACAAGGTTGTTATCAAGTATAGAAATTATGGGTGATGGGCTGATGCCTGCCTGTGTAATTAAAAAGGTTTTCAGTGCTCCGGGCGTATGCGTGGTGAGCCATACGTCTTTTTGATTGCAATGGGCGGTACCAGCCAGCAAAAGTGATGCGTCTGAAGTAAGCGTGGTGTAAAATGTTTGCGCACCTGTTGGCCTTGGATAAACAACTTCTTCAAGATCACCGGAATTGTACATTTTCGTTGTGAACCCAATCAGTTTATTGGCATTGAATCCCGAACCAATTCCAAAAATGTAATACATGGAATCATTCCCCGGCTGGGAAACGATCAATGGCATTACAGTATCTAATCCATACCAGGGCCACCAGTTGTTATGTTTAGGCATTTCAAACCCGTCGCGGTTCCAGACTTTATGTCCGTCGGTATAAAATTTCAGGTTCCCGTTATGATCACTGATGGCAGACGAATACCAGGCAACATTTTCAGGCTCCAGTTTTGATTTTTGATAGGTAACCGGATCTGTATTAAAATTTAATCCGGATTGAAACCCAAAGGTCCAGACATTATTTTTTTTCTGGCCAAATGAAGATAAGGTCAGCAATAAAACAAATATGGCAGTGCCAATGATGGATTTCATAATAAGCCCGGAACTTCCGGGTACGATTATACGGTAAAACATTAAAAATATCCAATCTGTTTGAAAGGGATGCCTGCCATTGGCAAAAGTTTTGCATTTTTGTAAATCAATGGCTTTAATGAAGATGCATGTTTACCCTTCGTTGGTGGAAAAGAAAAAGACCGGAAAGAAATCTTTTGCCGTACTGGTTGATCCTGATAAGGTTACCGTTTCATCCCTGAATGATCTGGTAAAACTGGCAGTTCAGGCTAAAGTGGACTATTTCTTTGTTGGCGGGAGCCTTGTAATATCCGATCATCTTGATGAATGCATTCAGCAGATCAAAGCATCCTGCTCCATACCTGTACTTCTGTTTCCCGGAAGTCCCTCGCAGGTAAGCAGGCATGCAGATGCGCTATTATACCTTTCCCTGATATCCGGCAGGAATGCCGACCTGCTTATCGGTCAGCATGTGATATCAGCCCCTTTTGTAAAAAAGAGCGGGCTGGAAATCATTCCAACCGGTTATATGGTGATTGATGGTGGTGCGGCAACCACGGTTTCTTATATCAGCAATGCCACACCTATCCCGGCCGATAAGGCTGATATTGCCATGTGCACTGCCATGGCCGGTGAAATGCTGGGAATGAAACTGATCTATATGGATGCCGGAAGCGGTGCTAAAAAGCCCATTCCGGAAGAAATGATCAAAACGGTTTCCCAACACATTGAGGTTCCTCTTATCATAGGTGGAGGTATCCGGGAGGCAGAAAAAGCCTATCTCAATTGCAAGGCGGGTGCAGATGTGATCGTGATCGGTAATGCCATAGAAAAAGATGCTTCACTGATAGAAGAAATGGCTTCTGCTATTCATCAGGTACATGTAGTGTCCTGATTATAAAGGTTCAATTCTTTTAGTGATCCTTGAAGGGGTTTCCAGGCCATCAATGATGGGTTTTGTTGCTATCAGAATGGCGCTTACGATCTTTTTCATATGCGCAAAATCTATTCTTTCAACATCGTCACATGTTTTGTGGTAACATTCTTCTGCATCATTACTGCTCATGATGGTATGGGCCGGAATGCCCTTCATGGCAAATGGAAGATTATCCGAACGCTGAAACAACTTCATTTCAGGGTTGGGTTCTTCCAGCATGATTGTACCGGTGCTATCCAGATTATTTTTTATGATCTCATCCAGATCAGAATATTCCGATCCGGTAATGAAAAAGCTATTGGGGCCGCCTGTATTATGAAGCCCTATCATTTCTAAATTGATCATGGCCACTATCTGGTGAGGATTTACATAACCGGAAAAAACCGAAGAACCCAACAGGCCCAGTTCCTCTCCTGCAAAAGCACAAAATAACAGGGTCCTTTCATTGGTTTTCGAATTTGCATAATGCCTGGCAATGGCCATCATGGCTGCGGTTCCCGAAGCATTGTCATTGGCGCCATTGAAAATGTTGATGCCTTTCAATTTTTTCCCGGTCATGCCCATATGATCGTAATGGCTGGAAAAAATGACAACTTCTTGCGGAATGGTTTTTCCCTTTATCATCCCAACCACATTATATAAAACATGCCTGGGATCATAGTTGCCCGTAGAATCTTTCCATTTATCTTTTAATCTTTTACCGGGAGCAAAAGGCAGGAGATAAGAATCAGCGCCTGGAAACATGCTTAAAGAATCAGAAGCAAATGATGATGAAATATAACTGGCAGACTTAAAAAGTTCGGGCGTATAATTAGCGCGGCCCTTCAGGCTGTCCGATGCCAGCACGTGCATGAATTCACGGATACACTCACCAGTATTGAATTTTTCCTGCGAAAAAGAATAGAAATGGCAAAAGGTCAGAACTATAAAAAAGTACACCTTCCACATATCAATTCAAATTCTCCGGTTTAACACGGGTTGGAGTATCCTTAGCTGAAATTATAGATGAAGAACTGATAGCAATGGCTTTGATGATCTCCGCCATATTCTCCAGGTCAAGCGTACTTACATG
>CAMPIQ010000164.1 GCA_946886475.1 uncultured Chitinophagales bacterium
GTATATTATATAAGTATTTATAAAGGGAATGATCTCTTGATAACAAAAGAATTGATCAGGCTTTAAAAAACCTATCAAACAAAAAACCGGATTTTTTTCAAACCATTGCGCTAGTCAATTTTTAGCAAAGCCGTATAAAGTGTATCGGCTTTTTCATTATAGCCTTTCAGGTAACCTGCCTGAATAAATCCGGAAGATGTAAGGCCGGCGATCGCTTCAATCACCTTCTCGTTCTCCTGTCTGAACACTGAACAGGTTATATAAAGAAGGTACCCCCCCGGCTTTACAGCCTTCATAACATTCAAAATGATCTTTTGCTGCAGCCGGTAATAATGATCCAGTTTTTCACTGGTAAAAAAATCCAATTGCTCCGGTGTTCTCGACCAGGTGCCTGAACCGCTACAGGGCGCATCGCAGATCACGATATCGTATTTATTTTTTGGTGTAAAATTTTCATCTGCAATATCTGCAGTAAAAGATGCATAATGAAAAATGCCAGCCCTGCTAAGCCTTTTCCGAAGGTTGAACAAAATGGTTTCACGGATATCGGAAACGGTTAAATCTATTTTTGGATACTGGTCATAGATCAGTATGGATTTACCACCACTTGCAGCGCAGCAATCAAACACAGAAATTACATGATCAAAAGAAGGCGGTTTGAATTTCAATAAGGATTGCATTGTTTTTTGTGAATTCAGATCCTGTACCACCACATCTTCATCTATCTTAAGCACCTCATTGATCTTTGATTGGTTGAACAACCTCAGACAGTCTTCATCTTCTGATTTGAATTCAATACCGGCATGTTGAAGTTGTTGTAATACACGGGCTTTTTTACCAGGACGTATCCTTAAAAAAAGATCGGGCTGGATCAGGAACGACCTGTTAAATTCCAGCCGGTCGATTTCACCGCTTAACAAATCATCATAAGGAAAAATTTGTAGCGCTTCATTTTTGGCAGGGGTCATCCTCATTTTTTCACTGATATCCAGATGAACCTTTTCATCCCAATCAGGCCTTTGTTCTCTCAAAACAATATTGCTTTTATCTGAACATAAAAACAAACCCAATAGAAACCTTTCTTCAGTTTCCAGTTCCCGGAAGGCATTGCCTAACCTGAAATAACAATAACACAGGTGCGTTACCTGCTTCCTGTCGGTAGAACCAAACTTCTTTTCTGTTTTAAAGAATTGCTTCAGCCATGCAGCCAGAGGCAGGCTTCCATCATAGGATGCAATGATCTTCTTGGCAGAATTGATGTAGGAAAAAGACCGCATATGCAAATGTCTGTAAATAACAAACGGTCCACCATATGGTAAACCGCCTGTTCAATATGATGATTAATCTTATAATTCAAGCAAGGCCTTCACGGGGTCTTTTCCAAAAAGTAAAAGCTCAGGATTTTCCAGCAATTCTTTTACCCTTACAAGAAAAGAAACTGATTCACGACCATCAATGATACGGTGGTCATAGCTCAGGGCCAGATACATCATGGGACGGATCACAATTTGTTTGTCAACCACAACAGGGCGTTCTTCAATCTTATGCATTCCAAGAATTGCAGACTGGGGAATGTTGATGATGGGAGTTGACATCAGGGATCCGAAAACACCGCCATTTGTAATAGTGAATGTTCCACCCTGCATTTCTTCCATTGTTAATTTATTATCCCTGGCTTTTGTGGCCAGCTCAATCACCTTCAACTCAATTTCAGCCATGCCAAGGCTTTCCGCATTTCTGATAACCGGTACCACTAATCCTTTTGGAGCTGATACAGCAATTGATATATCACAGTAATTATGGTATACAATTGAATCGCCATCGATATAGGCGTTTACGGCTGGCCATTCCTGCAATGCATAACAAACTGCCTTGGCAAAAAAACTCATGAAGCCAAGATTTACGCCATGCTTTTCCTTGAATTTTTCCTTGTTGGCGGTTCTTATGGCCATTACCTTACTCATATCCACTTCATTGAAAGTGGTAAGCATGGCCGTTGTATTTTTTGCTTCTACCAACCTGCGGCTTACGGTTTTGCGCAGGTTGCTCATTTTTTCTTTTTTCTCATCGCGGCTAAAAGCCTCTGCCCCGGGCCTTCGTCCCGGGTTTGATAAAGCAGCCATCACATCCTCTTTCATGATCCTGCCATTGTAACCGCTTGGCTGAATATTTTTTGGATCTACTTTTTTATCAGCAATGATTGCAGAAGCAACAGGTGTAGCCCTGACTTCCGTTTCGGATTTCTGAACCTTTGTTTCCGTACTGCCTTTTGCCGGTGTTGTTGAAGGCTTTACTTCTTCCGTCCTGGAGACCTCCGGTTTGGCTTGCTGAACCTCAGTGCCGGAACTGCTTTCGGGTTTTGCGGCGGCATCATCAATTTGGGCCACCACATCTCCGATATTTAAAGTATCCCCTTCTTTGCCAACAGTTTTTAATACCCCGGCTTTCTCAGCATTTACTTCAAAAGTTGCTTTTTCGCTTTCCAGTTCAGCAATCACTTCATCTCTGTCCACATAATCTCCATCCTTTTTTAACCATTTTATTAATGTCACTTCGTTAATGGATTCCCCTACTGTTGGTACTTTAATGTCGATCATATTTTCAAATCTAAATGTATTTATGATTATGGCCTCCGGTTATCAGCCGGTGGCCAATTGCTGATGGCATTATATGCTAAATGCCGTCTCAATGATCTCACTTTGTTCCTGGCCGTGCACCTTGCTAAATCCACTTGCCGTAGCTGCCCCTGGCTGCCTGCTGATGATACCATAATTGATGCTTTTTAGATTCATCTGCAAATATGATGCAGCGCCCATGTTCAATGGTTCTTCCTGCACCCAGAACCAGGTTGCTTTTTTGTATTTATTATACAGTTCATCCAATTGATTGTACGGTAAAGGATACAACTGCTCCAACCTTATAATGGCAATATCATTCCTGTTTTCTTTTTGCTGACGTTCAGCAAGATCAAAATATATTTTACCTGAACAGAATAATACTTTCTGAACTTTTGATACATCTTTAACGATCGGGTCATCTATAACTTCCCTGAAGCCGCCATTGGTAAATTCATTGATTACGGAATAAGTTCCGGTATGACGCAGGTTGGCTTTGGGAGAAAAATTCACCAGTGGTTTTCTGAATGGCCAGCTTAGCTGTCTTCTCAACACGTGGAAAAAATTGGCAGACGTTGTTACGTTGGTGATCACCATGTTCAACTCCGCGCACATCTGTAAAAATCTTTCCATTCTTGCAGAACTATGTTCAGGACCCTGTCCTTCATAACCATGAGGAAGTAATAATACAACACCGCTCATGCGCTGCCATTTGGTTTCTGCCGAACAGATGAACTGGTCAATAATGATCTGTGCACCATTTACAAAATCACCAAATTGCGCCTCCCATAGTACCAGTGAATTGGGATGCGCCATGGCATAGCCATACTCAAATCCCAGTACTGCAAATTCGCTGAGTAGTGAATTATAGATCCTGAAAGAACCCTGATTCTCCTTCACATTACTCAGCCTGCTGTATTCCTTGTTGGTGGCTTCATCATAGATCACCGCATGCCGGTGAGAAAATGTTCCCCTTTTTACATCCTGTCCACTCATGCGCACGTCTTTACCTTCCGCTATCAAACTTGCATAGGCAAGTAATTCCCCGGTAGCCCAATCGATCTTTTGTTCCGAATCATAAAGTTTGATCTTATCGCTAATGATCTTTTCAACCTTTCTTAATGGCTTGAAATCAGAAGGCCATTTCATTAAAGAATTGAAGAGGAGCTTAAAATCAGCTTCACTAATGGCAGTTACCGGTGAACGGTTAAAGTCCTCCTCGCTGGCATTCCTTAAGCTTTTCCACCAGCGTTCCGGCTCCTGGTAATTATAAGGAAGGGGGTTTTGTTTTATTTCATCCAGCCGCTCCTGAAGGTCGGACCAGAATTTCTTTTCCATTTCCTTAGCCATTTGCTGAGCATCAGATTCACCGTGCTTCAGTAGATACTGAACATATACTTCACGGGGATTGGCGTGTTTATCTATCAAAGCATACAACTGTGGCTGGGTAAATTTAGGATCATCACCTTCATTGTGTCCGTGACGGCGGTAGCAAACCATATCTATAAAAATATCCGTATTGAATTCCTGCCTGTAACGGGTAGCTATTTCAATACACTGAACCACTGCTTCCGGATCATCACCATTAACATGAAACACCGGCGCCTGTATGGCCGATGCAATTGAGGTTGCATAATCTGAGCTTCTTGCATCATCAAAATCGGTAGTAAATCCTATCTGGTTATTGATCACAAAATGAATGGTTCCTCCGGTATAATATCCGTTGAGGGCACTCATCTGGATGATTTCATATACTATTCCCTGTCCGGCAACCGATGCGTCTCCGTGTATAAGTACCGGCAGTACACTATCGAACTCAGATTGATACAATACATCGGCCTTTGCTCTGGAATATCCCAATACTACAGGGCTTACCGCTTCAAGATGGGAAGGATTGGGCATCAGTTTCAAATGCATTTTCTTTCCGCCGGCCGTTTGCACCTCACTGCTGAAACCAAGATGGTATTTTACATCACCGCTGCCCATGGTCTGGTCAGGTATGGCCGTACCCTCAAACTCACTGAAGATCTGTTCATATGTTTTACCAAGAATATTTGCCAGGATATTTAATCTTCCCCTGTGGGCCATGCCTATCACAGTTTCCTGAACGCCAGATTCAGCAGCAACGGAGATCATGGCATCCAGCGCAGCAATGGTGGTTTCGCCCCCCTCCAGAGAAAATCTTTTCTGACCAACATATTTAGTATGTAGAAATTTTTCGAAGATCACACCCTGATTCAATTTTTCAAGGATCCGCTTTTTTTGTTGAAGCGGTAAGGGCTTGTGAAATGTATGCTCAATTTCATTTTGTAACCAGTCGAGTTTTTTCTGGTTTACAATGTATTTATATTCAACCCCAATGTGGCCGCAATAGGTTTTTTTTAATTTGTCGATCACCTGTTCCAGTTTTGCCTGGGGAAGACCCGCAAACTGAGCGGCTGCAAAGTTTTGCTGAAGGTCGGATTCCTTAAGACCAAAATATTTGAGGTCCAGTTCAGCCCCACGGTCCTTTCTTTCCCGGATGGGATTGGTTCTGGCAACCAAATGGCCTTTTTTCCTGTACGCTTCTATAAGCCTGTACACTGCAAATTCCCTTGACAATTGATCTGCATCAACTGCAACTGCCTGTTCATTACCGGCAATATTGGCCTGCCCATTGTTGGGTTTTAGCATGGCAAAGTCAAAGCCTTCAAAAAACTTGCGAAAATCGGGGTCAACACTCTCAGGGTCCTGAACAAAATCATTATAAAGTCCCTCGATATAAGCCGGGTGAGATTGTGTGATATAGGAAAAGTCCTTCATCTAAGGAAATTTGATTATGGTTATCCCGGTCATCCGGGATTTGGGATGCAAATATCGGCCTTAATTTTCAAAAGATTAAGGTGGATGGAGTTCATAACTCCAGATTAAAATACAAATTCAATGTTCGAAGAGCTGTATCGTGAATTTTATGTGATTTTGGGACAACAGCCCCACCGTTCCCGTAATGGAGTAAAGCAATAATGCAGCTATTTTTACCTGGAATTCATTCTTTGAACTTTTTTACACCCAACTTTGGAGCAATCCATGTTCTTTTACCAAATTTTTTGAGTTTTATTTTCCCTTTTTCCACTACTAACCTTACCTTTGCCGTCCTGAATTCAAAACCAGGATTTAAATTTCCAGAACATGGCTAATCATAAGGCAACAAAAAAAGATATGCGTCAGGCGGCTAAGCGTCGTGAAAGGAACAAATATTACGGTAAAACCACCCGTAATGCCATCCGTGACATTAAAGTAGTACAGGATAAAGCGGCTGCCGGTAAAGAATTGCCTGAAGTTATTTCTATGATCGACCGATTGGCAAAGCGTGGAATTATTCATAAGAATAAAGCCAGCAACCTGAAAAGAAAACTTACCAAAAGAGTGAATGCGATAGCATAAGCTTCACTGTTCTAAAATATTAAAGTCCTCGCATGCGTGAGGACTTTTTTTATTGGCCAACACCTAACTTAGCAGGATGCGAATTGTTTACCTGCTTATATTTTTGGCCCTTCCTTTTTTCAGCTTCACCCAGGATCTTACCACCAGGTTTGAGAAATCAGGTGGCGCTCAAACTTCATCCTACCATGAGGTAATTGAATGGTGGAAAAAACTGGATGCGGAATCACCGTTTGTGAGCATGAAGACCATGGGACCTACAGACGCCGGATATCCCTTACACCTTGTATTAATTTCCGCTGATCAGGATTTTAATATCAGTTCCCTCAAAAAGAAGGGAAAGGTGATCCTGTTTGTAAACAATGGTATACATCCGGGCGAACCCGATGGAATTGACGCCAGTATGATATTAGGAAGAGAACTTGTTCTTACAAAGTCTATGATCCCGGAAAATGTGGTACTTGCGTTAATACCGGTTTATAATATCGGAGGAGCTTTAAACAGGAGTCAGCATTACCGCGTAGATCAAAACGGACCCGTGGAAATTGGCTTTCGGGGTAATGCGCAAAACCTTGACCTGAACCGGGATTTCATAAAAGCCGATTCCAAAAACGCATTGAGCTTTGCAAAGATCTTTCATTATCTGGATCCGGATGTGTTCATTGACAACCATGTAAGCAATGGATCGGATTACCAGCACGTGATGACCCTGATCACCACGCAGCATAATAAACTGGGTGGTGAACCTGGTGCTTACATCAATAAAAACTTTGAACCGGCTATTTATGACGAGATGAAACGGAAAGGCTGGGATCTTGTACCATACGTAAATCATTTTGGAGCAACACCGGATAAAGGATGGAGTGAATTCTGGGATAGTCCAAGATACAGCAGTGGTTATGCTGCCCTTTGGAATTGCTTTGCCTTTGTACCGGAAACACATATGCTGAAACCCTATGATCAAAGAGTACATGCCACAAAAGACCTCATGAAAAGTTTTATTGCTTTTACGTCTGAGCATGGCCGTGAGATCATCCGGATAAGGTCTAGAGCAAAAAAACAGCAAGCATCCCAGGAGGAATTTCCGATAGCATGGAAATGGGATCATTCACGATCCAGTGAAATTATTTTCAAAGGATATGAATCAGGCAATAAACCAAGCGCTATTTCAGGTTTGCCAAGGTTGTATTACGACCGCACTAAACCATTTGAGAAAAAGGTTCCATTCTACAATCAGTATCTTGATACGCTCTCAATAGACAGACCTTTGGCGTATATCATTCCTCAGGGCTGGTGGAAAGTGATAGAAAGGCTGGAAGCGAATAATATAAAGATGAGAAGGTTCACCAATGACACAACACTGCAAGTGGAAGGTTATAAGATCGATTCATATCAATCGGGCCAGCGGCCATTTGAAGGACATCATTTAAATACCGGTGTGAAGGTCTCAAAAAATACAAAAACGATCAGATTCAGGAAAGGTGATTATTTTATTCCAATGAACCAGGATGCCAACCGTTTTTTGATACAGGTACTGGAACCGCATGCCGAAGACAGTTATTTCGCATGGAATTTTTTTGATCCCATCCTTGGACAAAAAGAAGGTTATTCGGATTATGTATTTGAGGAAACAGCCCTGGAATACCTGAATAAAAATCCTGAGCTTAAACAAAGACTGGAAGAAAGAAAAAGAACAGATAGTGTGTTTGCAAATAGCGGGAGGGCCCAGCTCAACTTCATTTATCAGAATTCTCCCTATTACGAACCGGCTCATATGCAATATCCTGTTTACAGGGTTGCACGCCAATAGCATAGGCCAAGGGAAAGAGAGATCTACAAGGTCGAAAGAAAAATAAAAGATGC
>CAMPIQ010000165.1 GCA_946886475.1 uncultured Chitinophagales bacterium
CCGGAATGGTGATGATCGGATAAGCGACAGTGCAGTACTTAAGAATGGAAAATTCGCTTTCTCTGGTAATCTGATCGAACCATCGCAGGCAAGTTTAAGGCTGCGTTTCAAGCCCAAAGAAGGTAAGAAAGGTAGCCGTATGGATGGAATGCAAATATTCCTGGAACCTGGAAATATTCAAATCAAGGCAAAGGATTCTCTCAAATTCGCTGAAGTTTCAGGATCAAAATCACAAAAGGAATATGAAGCTTTTAATGATTTATTAACTCCCTATGTAAAGCAAGAATCTGCATTGGGTCCAAGGTTCCAAAAGTTCAGGGAGGCAAAAGACGAAGCGGGAATGAAATCAATTCAGGATGAATACCAGAATATGGTTAAGGAGAAAAACGAAAAGGTATTGAAACCTTATATACAATCCCACCCTGAATCTCCAATAGTCCTTACTGTTTTGAATCAATACGCAGGTTTTGATATAGATCCGGATACTATAGAGCCATTGTTTAATACACTTTCGGACAAAGTGAAAACATTGCATTCAGGAATTGCTTTTGCGAACCGCATAGAAGCTGCTAAAAAAACTGCGGTTGGCGCAATGGCCATGAACTTTACCCAAAATGATACATTGGGAAGAGCGGTTTCACTTTCTGATTTCAAAGGTAAATATGTATTGATAGATTTTTGGGCAAGCTGGTGTGGACCATGCCGTGCTGAAAATCCTAATTTGGTTAAAGCCTTTAATAAGTATAAAGACAAAAATTTCACAGTATTAGGTGTGTCATTAGACCAGCCAGGTAAGCACCAGGCATGGATGGATGCCATTCATAAAGATGGTCTTGACTGGACGCAGGTAAGTGATTTAAAATTTTGGGACAATGCTGTTGCTAAACAGTACGGAATTCGTGCAATCCCTCAGAACTTCCTGATTGACCCGAGTGGAAAAATCGTAGCAAAAAACATAAGAGGAGAGGAATTGGATAAAAAACTTGATGAAATAATAATTGAATGATTTGATATAGCAGGTTTCCCGGGAGCCCTCAGTCCAGTTAAAGTAAGTGTTTAACAGTAATGGACATACGATTAGTTGTTTATCTAATGGCCATAACTTAAAGAGGTTATTCATCAGATAATCAGTTCCTGATGTATATCTGATTTTAAACCTGAAACCCAAACTAAATATTAATACAATGCGCATTTATAAAAAGCTGGTAGTGTTGCTGGTTGGAATTGGAATTACTTTTTTTAGCAATGGACAGGCTACGAAGACTGCAGCACCACCTGTGACGCTTAAAGTGGGAGATAAGGCACCACCGCTTAATGCAACCTGGCTAAAAGGCAAGCCACCGGGTACATTTGGAGATGGCAAAGTGCATGTGGTAGAATTCTGGGCCACCTGGTGTGGTCCCTGCCGTATGAACATGCCTCACCTTTCAAGACTGGCGCAAAAATATAAAGATCAGGTAACGGTTACCTCTGTAAGCATATGGGAGGCCTCTCATATAAAGGACAAGAGTTTTGACTACCAAAGGAAAGTAAAGGCTTTCGTTGATAATTCCCACGATATGATGGACTATTCGGTGGGTGTGGATGATCAGGAAGAGACCATTGGTAATACCTGGATGAAAGCATCGGGTCAGAAAGGCATACCGTCGGCATTTGTGATAGACCAGGAAGGCAGGATTGCATGGATAGGTGCACCCTTTGCCGGCATTGACGATGTTGTTCAGTTAGTAATAGACAAAAAGCTGGATGCATCAGCTGTTTCGAAAGTAAGGGCTGATTACAGGGCCCGGCTTGATGAGCACCGGAAGTTTCAAAAAGAAAGCGAAGAAGCCTTGAAGTCCGGGGATTATGAGAAAGCCCTTGTTGCTGCTGAAGCTGCGATCAAAGTTGCACCGGTATTCGATGATTATGTTATTCCACTCAAATACGAAGCGTTAGATGGCATGGACCGTGAAAAAGGCCGTGCCTATGCCCGGCAAGTGATGAAGACCCATAAGAATGCACCTGTACTGTTGATCAACATGTGGGCAAGAAAACTGCTTAATGAAAATTATAAAAATGCGGATTATCAGATCGCACTGGAATTGATGCAGGCAGGAATGCGATATGTGGATCCGGGGGAGGGTTTACAGGCTGGTCTGCTGGCAGAAGCTTATTTCAAAACAGGGAATGTAAAAAAAGCAATTGAAACCCAGGAGATGGTACTCAGGTCAATGGACGATCCTATCAGGGAAACTACGGCAGTAGAAAAAGAAAGGGCGCAAAAAAAGCTTGAGACCTACAGTACCAGTCCTGCAATGACCATAAAGGGTCAATTGAAAGGAAAAGGCGTACAGGGAAAGAAAGTGTTACTGACCAGGCCAGCAATAGGCGCTGCTGTAGTCGACAGTGCCATCATTGGGTTAGATGGTAGCTTTCAACTCTATGCATCTTTTCCTTCACCCCAAATGATGGCCTTGGTTATAAAAGACGACAACGGTCCATTACAGGGGAACTGGAATCCGGCGATCCTTTTCTTTGCTGAAAATAGTAATATCAAAATGGAAGGCAATTATGACAGCCTTATAAAAGAACAGGGCTTTCGTGCTTTGTATTATGGAGAACTATCTCCCTCAACAGTGGTCAAAGGTTCCAAAAGTCATGATCTTTTCCTGAAATATTATCATCCCAAAAACAAACTCGATAAAGAAAGGGATAAAGCCTTCATGGAATATATCGGATACTTAAACCCTGGAAAAGGAAAATCAAAAGGTCCAAAGGAAGAGGGCATAGCCATATCCGGTAAGGTAGAAGCCCTGGATAAAGCACGTAAGGATTTTTTAATGAAATACATTCTTTCAAATCCTACATCCGAAGTACTGGCCTATATAGCCGAACAGACAATCAAACTAAAAAACCTCAGCGTAGATGAAGTGGGAAAGCTGATTGGTAAGTTTTCAAATCAACCATCCCCGGGACCTATGACGGAAGATTTTCTAAAAAAAGCAGCCATTGCAAAGAAAACCGCGGTGGGTACAAGCCTGGTGGATTTTGCCCTAATAGATGTTGAAGGAAATCAGCACAAGCTGAGTGATTACGTTTGTAAGGGAAATTATGTGCTTGTAGAGTTCGGGGCCAGCTTGTGCGGACCCTGCAGGGCTGACATACCACATTTGAAAAAAACTTTCAATAGCTATCATTCCAAAGGCTTTGATATTGTAAGTGTGTCTTTGGATGAAAAGCATGATGCCTGGGTAAAGGCTATGAAGGATGAAAACCTGAAGCAATGGCCTCAGCTCCTTGAGCCTAAAGCTTTTAATAGTGAGCTGACAGCGACCTACCGTATCAATGGCATTCCGGCATGCCTGTTATTTGATCCATCAGGAAAGCTGGTTACCTACAATATGAGAGGTTCATTTATGGATGCCATATTAATTCAGCTGTATGGGGAGCCATTAGAAATGCTGATTCAATAATTGAAATTTTAAGAACAAATAATGGCATTGAAGGTCATCAACTGTTATGCATACGCGATATTATATATTATCATAAATGTTTGTTTTAAGCATCAGGGTTAGCAGGCCCTGAAAGTTTTCTCATTGTTTAATTTTCTCTTAAGTTGAATCAGGGGATAGTTTCTACTATCCCCTTCTTTTTTTAAAATGGTTTTTGGATATTGTTCCGATATCCATTTAACATGTTACTCCTTTGGATCTCGGAAAAAATCATTAAATCTGAGATCTTTTTTTACTAACATGCCGGTCCTCCGGACCAACCTGGTTTTGTCAAAGCGGGTAAGCCGTTTCACTCTTTGTTTCGGAGAGTACGAAAAAACTTTGAACCGTATTGATGTTAGGCAGGGTGGCCAGTTTCCGGTAAAAACTGTGATAGGCTTCCATGTCTGTTGTAGCTACCCTGAGCACAAAATCAAATGTACCCGTCATTTGAAAACATTCCATTACCTCTGGAAACTTAACCACTTCTTTTTCAAATGTACTGAGTGTGCTGGCTGCATGATCGTGAAGCAATACCTGGCTGAAGGCGATCAGGCCTTTATTGATCTTTTTCCTGTCAAGGATGGCTACAATGCGTTTGATGTATCCGAGTTCTTTTAATCTTCTGATGCGGTCATGAACGGTTGCAACGGATTTGTTCAGGTGCATGGCGACCTCTTTGTTGGTGATGTCGGCGTTTTTTTGTAACAGCCGCAGGATGGTAAGATCTATCTGGTCCAGGTCATTCATGATGGAAAATTTGAAATGTAAAATGAAAAATCTTCAGCTGGTCACTGGTACACCATGAGAAACTGAATTTAATTCGGTGATCATGTCAAATTTCTACATTTTTTCCGGGATTTCTATGAGTTAAGTGAAATATCAACAAGAGTTTGGAAATTTACACAACCGATCATTCATTTATATTCCTGCTAAATTGAAAGGATAGAAAAGAGCCCGGAATTACAATGGTGACGGTGGCTAAATAGAAACTAAAACTTAATGGTACATACCTGCACAGCAGGTAAACTTTAAAAAACTGATCCATGACCCATCCGGTTTATTTTGACAATGCTGCAACAACACGTTTAGATCCAAAGGTGCTGGAAGCCATGATGCCTTATCTCACCGAATTTTTTGGTAATCCATCCTCAGCTTATTCCATAGGCCGTTCCACGCGCATGGCGGTTGAAGGAGCCAGGAAAACGGTTGCGGGACTGCTCGGCACAAAGTCTTCAAGCATTTATTTCACCAGTGGTGGAACGGAAAGTAACAATACGGCCATGGCTGCTGCCATCCGGGATCTGGGTTGCAACTGCATCATCACTTCTCCAATTGAACATCATGCAGTGTTGCATACAGCGGAATATTATTGCCATCGTCATGATCTGCCCCTACTGCTTGTAAACCTGAATGAAAAGGGAGAAATTGATTATGACGACCTCGAACAAAAGCTCAAAGAGCAATCCGGAAAAGGATATAAATGCTTCGTTAGTCTCATGCATGCCAACAACGAGACCGGAGCTTTGCTTGATATAAAACGTGTAGGAAGTCTGGTGCAACGCTTTGAAGGGGTCTTTCATTCCGATTGTGTACAAACGATAGGTCATTATCCAATTGATCTTTCCGCTATTCCTGTTCATTTTATTTCAGCCGCCGGGCATAAATTCCACGGACCAAAAGGAGTTGGCATTTTGTATGTTCATCCATCGGTTTCCATTCAGCCACTTATTTATGGGGGAGGACAGGAGCGCAATATGCGGGCAGGTACTGAAAATGTTCATGGTATTGTAGGCTTTGCCAGGGCACTTGAACTTTCCATGGAAAATTTTGCAAAGGACTGCAATTATATCAGTGGATTGAAAGCTTACATGAAAGAAACTTTATGCCGGCAAATTCCCGGGGTTTGTTTCAACAGTCCGGAGGATTCTTTATACACTGTATTGAATGTTTGTTTTCCCAGGACAGAAGCAGGTGAAATGCTGCTGCTGCAACTTGACATGCAGGGAATTTGTGTTTCCGGTGGCAGCGCCTGCAGCAGTGGAGCGGGTGGTTCGCATGTAATAAAGGCGATGGGCAGGTCTTCTGATTGTACCGCTGTGCGTTTTTCTTTCAGTAAAGAAAATACCAGTGAAGAAATTGACAGGGTGGTAAAAATTATAAAAACAATACTGGTTTCAGAAAATGCGGCAATAGTTTAATTCCGGGAATACAATATGGAGATATTCGGATACATAGCTTCGTTATTTATTGGCATTTCCCTTGGTCTTGTTGGTGCCGGCGGCAGCATTCTCACTGTACCGGTGATGGTTTACCTGTTTCACATTCCTGTTATGGCCGCTACTTCCTATTCATTGTTCATTGTGGGGGCAACAAGTTTGATGGGCGCCTGTTACCAGGTAAAGCAGGATCATGTAAATGGAAAAGTGGCCATCACATTTAGCCTGGTATCATTAACCATGGTGTTTTTAGTGCGCTATTTTGTATTGCCGGGAATTCCACCACAGTTGTTTGTGATTTCCGGTGTAGCCATTTCGTATTCATTGATCAGCATGTTATTGTTTTCCATGCTGATGATCTTGGCATCACGGGCCATGATCAGGAAAAAACAACAAGATGGTGCAGAAACAAAAGCTGAACATTCCATGATGCGACTCCTGTTATATGGCTTGCTTGTTGGACTGATAACAGGATTTCTTGGCGCAGGCGGTGGTTTTATATTGATCCCTGCACTTGTGTTGTTGTTAGGTTTTACCATGAAAGATGCCATCGGTACCTCATTACTAATTATTGCCATCAACTCTTTGTTTGGCTTTGCACTGGATATGGGTCATATTTTAATTGACTGGCAGCTACTGCTTATTATAACCGGGATGGCAACAGGAGGGCTTGTATTGGGAATAGCCGCAGGAAAGAACATTTCAGCAAAAAAACTTAAAATTTCATTTGGGTGGATGATCATGCTTGCAGGTATCATGATCATGGTAAAGGAGTTGGCCGGTTTCTTTACATCTTACTAACAGGAAGCATCATACGAATCTTTAAAACTTGAATTATGAATCTGGAACAAATTTATACTGGTTGTCTGGCACAGGGTGCTTACTTTATTGAAAGTGAAGGTGAAGCGGTGGTGATTGATCCATTAAGAGAAGCTGGCCCTTACATTGAAAGAGCAAAGAAGTTTGGGGCGAAGATCAAATATATTTTCGAAACACATTTTCATGCGGATTTTGTCAGTGGGCAGGTTGAACTGTCAAACAAAACAGGCGCTACCATTGTTTATGGTCCTACCGCACAACCAGCCTTCCCTGCTCATATCGCGCAGGACGGAGAATGTTTCAGGCTTGGAAAACTGCAGTTTGTTTTGCTTCACACACCCGGACATACCATGGAAAGTTCCTGCTATCTTTTGAGAAATGAGGAAGGCAGGGACATAGCCCTCTTTACCGGTGACACTTTATTTATCGGTGATGTGGGAAGACCTGACCTTGCGCAACAGTCAGACGAAACCGTCACCAGGGAATTGCTTGCGGGAATGCTGTATGAATCACTGCACCATAAGATCCGGCCACTTCATGATGATATCATTATTTATCCCGCACATGGTGCAGGAAGTGCCTGCGGAAAAAACATCAGCAGGGAAACAACTGATACGTTGGGCAACCAGAAGAAAACCAATTATGCTTTACGCGCCGGAATAACCAAAGAAGAATTGATAGTTGAAGTAACAGCAGGTTTATTACCTCCGCCTGCTTATTTTCCAATCAATGTCATGCTCAACCGCGAAGGAGCAGATCACCTTCAGTCAGTGATGGAAAAAGGTGCCAGAGGATTAACGTTAAGCGCCTTTGAACAAATTTGGCAGGAGCACGATTGCATTTTACTGGATACGAGAAGTGCTACCATATTTGCTGAGGCATACATTCCCGGTTCAATCAACATTGGACTGGAAGGAAGTTTTGCACCCTGGGTGGGTTCATTGATCCCCTATAAAAAACAACCATTGCTTTTCATTTCAGATGCCGGGAAGGAGGAAGAGGTGATCACCCGGCTGGCGCGGATTGGATATGATGATGTGGTTGGGTATCTGGAAGGAGGTTTTGATACCTGGAAAGCCGCCGGCAGATCCATTGATAAAGTGGAGACCATAAAAGCAGATGAACTGGCAAAGATCACACAGTGTGGAATAATATTGAATATCCTTGATGTGCGCAAGGAAACGGAATACAACAAGGCACATGTAACCGGTGCACAAAACTTTCCATTGGATCAGATCAATACCCTGCAAAGCAATATTGACAGATCTCAGTGTTATTATGTTCATTGTGCCGGCGGGTACCGTTCCATGGTTTTTATTTCCATACTAAAAGCGAGAGGCTATCAGTATCTGGTAGATGTGCAGGGTGGTTTTAATGCGTTGA
>CAMPIQ010000166.1 GCA_946886475.1 uncultured Chitinophagales bacterium
GGATATATATATGAATTATACAAATTGTTGATAAATTAAACGAACAGGAAGTACCACTACATCAATTATTTTCCCGCAGACCGCTTCTCTGACTTCATTTTTTAAATTAAGTTTCAGTCACTACATATTTTTTAGTCAGTTGCCTTCCCTATATTAGTATATGATCTTCAGGGAAGCTGTAATCAATGATATTGAACAAATGCATGAAGTGAGAATGGCTGTAAAAGAAAATGTATTGTCCAATCCGGGTTTGGTAACCATGGCAGACTATGTAAAATTTCTCAGCACAGATGGCAAAGGCTGGGTTTGCGAATCAAATGGTGTTATTCTTGGCTTTAGCATAGTTGATATCCGGGATCATAACATTTGGGCTTTGTTTATAAAACCGGGATCGGAAAAACAAGGCATTGGAAGGAGGTTACATGGCCTGATGCTAGATTGGTATTTTCAAAATTATACAGAAGATTTATGGCTTGGTACGGAGCCGGGTACCAGGGCTGAAATATTTTATGCCAGGGCAGGCTGGAGTAAAACCGGAACCCGCTCAAATGGAGAAACCAGGTTCGGCATCACCCGGGATAGCTGGAATCAATTGAAATAAATGAATCTGTGATGTTAATGATTATTAACACCGGCACCAACTGTATAACGGGCCACTCTAACCCAACAAAATCCTAAACTCAGCCAACCCGGTTTGAAACAGGAAACTTTGCTATACTTTTGCGGCTCTTTATGCAGCCTGTTCACGAGATATACTCCCAGCTTACCCAGCCAAAAAAGATTGCCATTACCATGCATCAGAAACCTGATGCAGACGCAATGGGCTCCACGCTTGGGCTTTTTCATTTCCTTAAACAATTTGGTCACGAGGTACATGTAATATCTCCCACCAATTGGGCACGCTGGCTCAACTGGATGGAAGGAGTGGATCTTGTGCTTGATTATGAACTGAACAAACAACAGGCCGACAAATTGCTTGAAAATGCAGACTGGTTGTTTTGTCTCGATCACAATCATTTCAACCGTACCAAGACCATGGCTGCAAAACTGGCCTCTTTACAATGTACTAAGATCCTTATAGACCATCACAGGGAACCTGATGAAGTATCTTTTCAGTATGGAGTTTCCAATGTAGGCAAAAGTTCAACATGCGAAATGGTTTACGACCTGATAGTAAACTCAGGTCATCGCGATAAGATCAATACAGTAATTGCTGAATGTTTATACGCCGGAGTGGTGGCCGACACAGGTTCATTCCGTTTTTCTTCTACCCATGCAGGGGTACATCATATGGTGGCAGCCTTGAAAGAAAAAGGTCTGGAGCATACAAAAGTTCATGAAGCCCTGTATGATAATTTTCTCGAAAACCGTTTAAGGTTCCTGGGTCATGTACTCACTAACCGCATGGAGATCTATTATGAACTGAATACCGCGCTCATTTATATTTCCAAAATTGAATTGCTGAAATACGAAATAAAAACAGGTGATACGGAAGGCCTGGTAAATTATCCCTTGTCTATCCAGGGAATAAAACTGGTTGGATGTGTCATAGACAGGGATGAAGAAAGAAAATGGTCTTTCAGAAGCAAGGGAAAGTTTGACTGCAATGCCTTTGCAAGAAAATATTTTAATGGCGGAGGCCACTTCAATGCTTCCGGCGGACATGATTCAGCCCCACTACAGGAGACCGTACAAAAATTTAAAAAAGCTATACAGGAAAACAGCTCTCTATTACAATAAAAAACAACTAATGAAATCAGTAAAGGCTATCACAGGTTTGCTCATGTTTGCCATGATGTTTGGGGCATGCGAAACGAAAATCGATTTTAAAAAAACAAGAGGTGGCGTACCTTATAAAATTTTCGCGGAAGGAAAATCAAAGGACACCATTGCAGTAGACGACATAGTGAAATATCACAGGATCGTTAAGATCAAGGACAGTGTTTTGAATAACACCTATCTTGAAATTCCCGTGTATGATAAAGTAAGGCTGGCATCACCAAGTTATGGCGACCCCCTTCCTGAGATCCTTACCAAAGCCCATGAAGGTGATAGTATTTACTTTGTTCAGGCAATGGATTCATTTATTTACCACAATCCACAGATAGAGCAACAAACTCCTTTTCGTAAAGGTGATCAGCTGGTTACAACCATAAGGATCGTAAAGGTTTTTAAATCTGAAGAAGAAGCAAGGGCTGAATACATGAAGGATAATGAAAAAGCCATGCAGGAAAGTTTTAAGAAGATCGAAGCAGGCGAAAAAGATGAGCTGGCAGCATTTAAAAACGACAAGGAGAAACAGGCACAACTTGCAAAAGATAATAAGATCATAGAAGATTACCTGAAATCAAAAAATATTCAGGCACAAAAAACAGACTGGGGTGTTTATATCCAGGTGTTGGATCCGGGTCAGGGTCCCAAACCGGCAGTTGGAAAATTTGCCAACGTTCAATACAAAGGAAGCCTTTTATCAGGTGAAGAATTTGACGCTGGTGTTTATCCTTTGCAAATTGGCACAGGTGGTGCCATTAAAGGATTTGAAGAAGGTGTAAGACAACTGGCGAAAGGAGGAAGGGCAAAGATCTTTGTTCCCTCAGTATTGGGATATGGAGCTACAGGTAGTGGTCCAAAGATCAAAGCCAATGAAAATCTTGTATTCGAATTAGAGATATTGGATATAACTGATACGCCACCGCAACCAGGGGCCCAGCCGGCCGATACTTCGCATGCGGGACACAATCATTGATCTTTATTCAGATAAATCCCCGAACTTTGATGCTCGTTCGCTATCGGACGGGCATTTTTTTAGTTCGTTTGTGGTCCCGTTTTTAGTCCAACCATCCTTTTAATTCCGGCGAGCCTATTTAAACATTAATCCACCGTACTTTTTTCTTAGCTATAATAAATCCGAGTCTGGAAAGCCACCATTAAAACACTGAATGTGTTGAACGTGAAGAGCAGTTAACCCTGCTCTTTATTTTTTATAGGCAGCATATAATTTAACAGCTTCCACCGCTTCCCTTACATCATGTACCCTAAGGATGGATGCACCATTCATCAGTGCAATAGTATTCATTACCGTAGTTCCATTTAGGGCTTCATCAGATGTGATGCCAAGGGTATTATATATTGTTGCCTTTCGTGAAAGGCCGGCCAGTATTGGCTTACCAAGGTTTTTGAAAAATTCAAGATTTCGCAACAGTTCAAAATTATGTTGTGCTGTTTTGCCAAATCCAAATCCAGGATCAACTAAAACATCTTTTATACCTGCTTTTTGAAGTTCATCAATTTTGAAAGAAAGAAAATCAAAAACGTCAAGAACCACGTTGTCATAAATAGGATCTTTTTGCATGGTTTGGGGATCGCCGGGAAAATGCATCAGTATATATGGTACCTGCATTGATGCCGCAACATCAATTATTGCCTTATCAATGGTACCGGCACTTACATCATTGATGATGGAAGCACCCGCTTCAATTGCAGCCCTGGCAACTTTTGCATAATAACTGTCAATGGAAATAATGACATCGGGAAAACGAGACATCACAGATTCAATTGCAGGGATCACTCTTTTTAATTCCTCTTCTGCGGTAATCCTTCCGCTTCCCGGCCTGGTGCTTTGGCCTCCAATATCAAGGATTTTTGCCCCTTCAACCAGCATTTTTTCTGCTGTGAAAATTATTTCATCTGCTTTTTTACGGCTGCCTGCAAAAAATGAATCGGGTGTAGTATTGATGATACCCATAACCAGCGGTTCGCTGATCTCTATTAACCGTCCCTTACAATTGAAACTGAACATTAAGCCTTGTTTGTTATTTTTGAATGGATGAAGGTAAATACTAACGAAGAATACGATGCTGTGATCGGGCAGTGCGAAGATATATTCCTGAATAAAACAAGGGATTATGGAACCGCATGGCGGGTATTGAGAAATATCTCTATCATTGACCAAATTTATATAAAAGCACAGCGCATTAGAACCATTCAGGAAAAAGGACATCAGAAGGTTGGGAATGTGGGAGATGATATCCGGAGCGAATTTATTGGCATAATCAATTATTCAATTATTGGCCTGATCCAGCTGCAGCTCACCGATGATGATCCGGAAGAACTTGAACCAGGGGAGGTTGCCATTCTCTATCATAAATATTTTATCGCCGCCAAAACGCTGATGGAAAGTAAAAACCACGATTATGGGGAAGCCTGGCGAAACATGAGCCAGGAAAGTTTTGCCGACCTCATATTAATGAAACTGCAGCGGATGAGGCAGATCGTTTCCAACAAGGGAAAAACGCTTATTAGCGAAGGCCTTGATGCTAATTATTTTGATATGATCAATTATGCTGTTTTTGCGTTGATCCTTTTTGGTTAAAAACAATTGATATGAAAATCGTTATCCGTTCCACCCAGGTAATTGTTGCACTGTTATTTATTATTTCAGGACTTGTAAAAGCCAACGATCCCCTTGGATTGAGTTATAAGATGGAGGAATTTTTTGAGATCTGGAATACAGGCCTCGGAAATGGAAATTTCTTTGCAAAGAATATGCTGATCAGCTTTTTCAGCTTTCTTCACCACTATTCATTGTTCCTTTCCATAGTCATGATCACGTTGGAAATAATAGCAGGCTTTGCCTTATTGATGGGATGGAGAAAAAAATTTATACTCTGGCTGCTGCTGGTATTGATTGTATTCTTTACTTTTTTAACCGGCTATGCTTATCTCTCCGTTCATCCTGACGGTTCACCAAAATTCACCAATTGCGGTTGTTTTGGCGATTGCCTGCCTATTACTCCAAAAACCTCTTTTCTTAAGGACCTGGCACTGATGGCAATGATCATTGCACTGATCTTTGGAAGGAAATACCTCCTTCAGTTATTTTCTGATAAAACCAGGCGTATCATTCTGGCTGCAGCACTTGTATTGAGTTTGCTGGCCCAATGGTATGTACTCAACTACCTGCCATTTGTTGATTGTCTCCCATTTAAAAAAGGAAAGAATATTACAGAGCAAATGAAACAACCTCCCGGATCGTATGGCGACAGTACGGCCATCAGGTATGTATACGAAAAAAATGGCAGGCGGTATGAATGGGACTGGAACGAATTACCTGCCGATTTTGAAACCTATACTTATATTGACCGTATAGATAAACTGGTAAGGAAAGGAAATGCCGAACCACCCATAAAAAACTTTTCTTTAACCGGTGCGGATTATTTTGATTCCACCTCCGGAAGTACTGCTAAAAACGATTCAACTTCCATTGTTTTGGCACAGCCCATTGCCATAATAGGATTTGGGTTGGGTGAATCGGATAAGAATGACTGGGTAAATGTGTTCAGGGAAATTTCAACTATCGCCTCAGGTAAAAACATTCCGGTTTACTTTGCCACCAATGAAAGAAGAAGAATGATTCGTTTCTTTGAAGCCCATCAGATCAAAGTGCAGGTGTTTGCCTGTGACTTCACCAACATCCGCACCGCTGCCAGAACCCAGCCCACATTTTATCTGCTGAGATCAGGAACCATAATAGATAAATACAGTTACAGGCAATTGAACCATCTGAAATCAGACATAGAAAAACTTTAAATAAGGTTTATTTTGGTAAAATACATCCTCAGAAAATTTTTTTATGGCCTGCTTGTACTGGTGGGAGTGGTGGTATTAGTATTTGTATTATTTCAGGGATTTGGTGATCCTGCAAGACTGGTTATGGGCCAGTCGGGTGATGCCGCCACACAGGCCAATATCCGCAAAGAACTTTACCTTGACCAGCCAAAATGGAAACAGTTTCTTTTTTATCTCAATGATGTTTCTCCGGTTAGCATACACTCCCGTGAGGAGATCAAACAAAAAGATTTAAAAGGCTTTTTTATCGGAGGTGAAAAAAAGCTTGCATTCAAACTGCCTTATCTGAGAAAATCCTACCAGACCAAAAGATCTGTAAGCTCAATATTAATGGAAGCATTACCGGGAACACTCATTCTTGCATTTGCCGCCATGCTGATTGCTGTAGCTATTGGTATTCCGCTTGGTGTGCTGTCCGCTACAAAACAGAATACCTGGGTTGATACAACAGCAGTGTTCTCAAGTATCGTAGGAATATCGGCTCCTTCTTTTTTTATGGGGATTATCATTGCTTATGTCTTTGGTTTTTTATGGAGTGACTGGACGGGACTTCACATCACAGGGAGCTGGTTTGAAATTGATGAAAATGGGAACAAAAGACTCACCATGCAAAACCTGATCCTGCCAGCCATTACACTGGGCATCCGTCCCCTTGCTATCATCACACAACTCACCCGCAGTTCCATGCTCGATGTTCTTGACCAGGATTATATCCGGACAGCTTATGCAAAAGGACTTGGAAGAAAACAGGTGATTTGGAAACATGGATTACGTAATGCCCTGAACCCCGTTGTTACAGCTATCACCGGTTGGTTCGCTGAATTATTGGCCGGAGCTTTTTTTATTGAATATATTTTTGGATGGAAGGGTATCGGCAAGGTAACGGTTGACGCCCTGGAAAAACTTGATTTTCCTGTAGTGATGGGATCCGTTTTGATCACGGCAACATTCTTCATTCTGATCAATATCCTCGCCGATGTTTTATACGGCATTATTGACCCCCGCGTCCGGATCAGTTAATTAGGCCGGGTACAAAAATATTTCCAGTTAAGAGGGGTTATAATTTTACATTTGCAACACAAGCCGCCAGTAACGATTGCTAAACACATAAAACCATTCTTATGGAAAAGATAGCTGAGATATTGGCCCGAAAATACCCACAATTCAACACTGTAATTCCCGGCTGCTTCGTTAGTGATGCGCTATACCAGATGTGCTCGGAAAATGTGGACTTCCTGATTGTACTGGATGAAGATAAATTCCAGGGAGTGATCACCGATCATGATATTGCAAGCAGGATCCTTTTTGAAAACAGGCCGCTGAATAAGATACCGGTAAAGGAATTCATGAGCACAACCATTCCGGTAGCCACACCGGAAACTTCCCTGGAGCAATGCATGCAATTAATGGAGCGCTATAATGTGCGTCACATCGCTATTTTCGACCGCTTTAATTTTATGGGCGTCATTTCATCATACGACCTGATGCATGAAGCACTGACCAACAGGAGTGAGGTTTTTGAGGAATCGGGCAACAAGAGAACCGGTTATCCGTGGAATTATTGAAGGGAGCCGGGAGTCATTAGTCGAGAGTCGAGTCGGGAGTTCAAAGTTCAAAGTCTGGCCGTTTATAGTATGGAGTGTTTTTGAGTTATATGAAATACATAATGTCAAGGACTCCCGGCTTTGAACTTTGAACCATGAACCACAGACCTGCAACTTACTTTATAACCACTTCATCAATTACATTATCACCCAGGGCTTCATTGATGCGTTGTATGATCTTTTCTTTCTGATAAACCAGTTCCTGTTTAAGCGGGGCCACATTGGTGGTAATAAATAATGTACGGTTGATCACTTTGAGCTGGTCAGTATAACGGGCAATGGTTTTTCCCATTACCTTTTCCCAGACCTCTTCCACCTGCATAGCCTGGATATCGCCTTTGATCCGGCTTTGCTTCAAAAATTGCCTGATGGCATCACCTATCCTGTACTGACCCATGAAGCAAAGGTATGGAGTTCAAAGATCATAGTTCAAGTCTTCAAGAGTCTTTAGTCATGAGTCAGGAG
>CAMPIQ010000167.1 GCA_946886475.1 uncultured Chitinophagales bacterium
GGTCCCTGCGGGATGACAAGGTCATAGGGGTTGAATGGTTCGTGGGTCGTTTACATTCGACTTTCGGTTCCTTCTCCATCAATTCTGAATCAACCCCACAGGCAGGATAAACTCCACCCAGGTATTGCCTCTCCTGTCGGCAGCATTAAATCCATCATCCAGCAAATAACTTACTCTTACACCAAATGAAACCGGTAGCTGGTTCCACCACCGGGTGTCAAAAAAAACTTCAGCCCCCATACTTCTTAAAAAACGGGAAGCAGCGGGTGGTGCACTGAAATTGCCGGAATACACCCGCGTATAATCGTAAAACACATTCCCTCTTAACCTTTGCAGATATACTATGCTGGCTATACCAAGATCAGGATAGGCAATCGGGAAATGATAGTTGCCGGAAAGCCGCCACATTTTCCTGAAATAATAATCTTCATACCCGCGTGAATTACTAAAACGGTTGGAAAAGGAGGTGCTGTTGGTATCAACAGACTGAAAAGCCCCTGAAATAACTATGCTGTGATTATTAAATGACGGTAAAAATAACTGTCCGTTGAATAACCACTGTGCATTCCGGTTAAGGCTGCCCGATGCTTCATCACCTACAAAATGCCGGAGGTTAGTGGAAAACGTATAGCCAAACTTCGGATAGATATGCTGTACCGCCCTGGGCAGATAGTGCTGCCATGTAATGTAATGATGTAAATAAAACCTGTTGTCCGACAGGAAGGAATCTTTATAAAATCCTGTGGGTATTACCCGGTTAAAAACAACATTGGATCCGCCATTGAACAACCGGTATGTTTTTCCCTTTGTATAATTCAAAGGAAAATTGTATCCTATCCTGGCTTCCACCTGGTTCAGGGTGACTGTATTATTATTGAATGCCAGGTGCCTGTTGTAAGTATAATCAATACCTGCACTCAGCATAGGATACCATCCGCCATAAACCGTATTCCAGCCAACTGCGTGCGAATTTTCATTCTGATTATAGCGGTAAAACAATTCATTTGAATAAGTGTTGAGAATATTATCACTGTACAAACTCAGACTGAATTCAGGATCGGCATACGCTGGTGCCCAACTGTGAAAACGAAACAGACCGGTTGACTTCCGGTAAGGCTGGGAAGGTATATTCGCTCTTGATCCATCCAGAATATTTTCTTTAAATGCAACCGGGAAGATCTCATGCGTTTCCTGCGCCTGCATGGCATTGATCTCTCCCCAATTCAAAAACTTCAATGGAGCGCTCCTTAATGCCAGTCCATATGTAGTGAAATGCGACCATGACAATGTATCCCTATAAACTGATGGATAATAATTACCGGTAAGTTCATTAGTGAGCTGGTAGATCTTTTTATCCTTGAGCCGGATGGCATAGATGTCATCATTGCCATTGATGTTGGAAGTAAAATAAATGGTATTGCCACTTACAAATGGAAGACTGAAACTGTTTTCAGAGAATGGAAGCAAAAGGTCCCACTCACCACTTGCAATATCAAGTACCTGCAAAGCCATGGTTGAATTGGGAAGCCTGGTACCAACAACGATCCTGTTCTCGTCAATAAACCTGGGATGGGTAAAATAATAATCCGGGTGCTGAATAGATGTGACCACCACGCCGTCTTCACTATTTAAGATATGGAGTTCCGTTTCTAATGAATCATTGATACGAACAGCAACCAGCTTTTTTCCTGAGGGAGCGATATCGGGTGTGAAATATTTTTTCTTTTCCGTCAGACGCTTTTCCCTGCCATTGCTCACATCAAGCAGTACAATATCACTATAATCCACAAGGCTCCACCTGGGATTGGTGCTGTAAGCGGTATAAGCGATCTTTCCATGCCGGTATCCAAACCATTCTTCTGAAGAAATGCTGCGCAAACCAATTTTATGTTCACCGTTTTTATCCCTGATATAAAATGCCGGCAGCTTATTGTACGCTGACTTCAGGTATAACAAGGAATCCTCTCCTATGTATTGAGGAAAAAAATAATTGTTAACCGTCTTTTGTTTTACGGCTGTTGTATCTTTTATTGTACCAAAATAATTTTTATAATATTGAAAGGCCTCATTCCTGAACGTTTTATAGTCAACACCCGCGTGTCTTTTCACTGCACGCTGAAAAGGATAAAACAAACCCCTGAATGCACTGGCGTCTCTTGTTACTTTTCCCCAGAATTCCGTACCATACCTCGCATAACCATAATTGGCAAGCAGGTAGCCAAGCTGGTAATGATTGGGAACATAATCTTTTAAAGAACCATTGCGGAGTTTTTGCCAACTGTAGTGTCGGTCTTCCAGCCAGAGACTATTATATCCACTCAGGAAAAACGGTAATCTTCCCCTTCCCTGTGAGGTCAATGCAGTTTCGGCATACACGGCATCACCTTCAAAGAACCAGTCGGGAATAGAAAGTGCATTGCCCAGTGCCTGTCCGTTTTCACCAAACAAATAAGAAAGCGCCTTGCTGATGCCATGCCTGAAATTATTGTACTGGTGTACATGCCGGTATTCGTGAATGGCCAGGTTCTCATGCCATGGAAGGTTGCCAAAATCAAACACATTAGATCCGGGTATAAGATAAAATTCACTCCTGAACGGAGCCAGTGCCACATAACCATTTGCCTGGGTGGTACGGCTGTGTAGCACCACATTTACTTTTCTTAACCGGTTGCCAAGGGAACGGAGCGTATCGGCTGCAGTTCTGTGTATCAGTCCTGCAATTCGCTGCGCCTGTTGTTCTGCACCAGCAGTATATATCACCCTTACTGTATCCGTATTCAGTTGCCGCCATTTGGTTGAAGAAGGAAATCCGCCAAACTGCTGGCCTGCAAGTTGAAAAGAACATATCACTGTTAGCAGCATTAAGCAAAAGCCTTTCATTATAATAAGTTAGTATTTTTTATTTCAAACATCCGTACTATATCTATGTATTTCGATGCACGAATTTACTTCAGGATGTTTATTATCTTTTCATCCTTAATTGGTAAATCATCATCTGATAATCACATAATCATTAAACTCCATTCATGTTGTTGCTTGCTCTCGCTATCGCTCCCGGACTGGCCATTTGTATCTACATATTTTACCGCGATACACATGACAGGGAACCTGCACTCAACCTGCTCCTGAGCTTTTTCTGGGGCATGCTCACCATTATTCCGGCATTGATCCTGGAACTTGCTTTCGACGGGCTAACAGATCTCTCCATTATTGGCATCATGATCCATGCATTTGTATTTGTTGCGCTGATTGAAGAATGCTCCAAATTCCTGGCATTGCGCTTTTATTCATATAACAGACAAAGCTTTGATGAACCCCTTGACGGAATTATCTACAGTGTGATGGTGGCCATGGGCTTTGCTACACTGGAAAATATTTTTTATGCTTTTCAGTTCGGAATGTCAACCGCCATGCTGAGAATGTTCACGGCTGTTCCCGCCCATGCCACTTTTGGTATACTTATGGGTTATTATGCCGGCAAAGCAAAATTTGATCCGGTAAAAAGAAAAAGCTTTCTGATCAAAGGCATCCTGGCCGCTACCATTGCACATGGATTTTATGATGCCTTTCTTTTTATGAATGAGAATACATGGATCCATCAATATATTTCTAAGGATTTGGCCGGGCTGTTATTATTTGCAGGTGCCATTGCTTCTCTTGCAACTGCAGTTGTGTTCAGCAGGCGGCTGCTTAAAATGCACCGCCTTACCTCACAACAATTTCATACTTCCCTGCCAGTGCTTACCATCCGGAATGCATCACCAGCTGATGTTGAGCTCATCCGGAATTTAAGTCTGCGCATATGGCCTGCTACGTATGGAGATATACTTCCCGCTCACCAGATCAAATACATGTTGAAATTGATCTATAGTGAACATGCACTGAAAAAACAAATGAGTGAGGGACACCAGTTCATCATTGTTTTTAATCTTGGCGTACCCATTGGCTTTGCTTCCTATAGTGAAATTGAACCTTCCATTTATAAACTTCATAAGCTTTACCTCCTTCCAAGGCAACAGGGCCGCGGCAGCGGAAAATTCGTCATTGACCAGGTGATCTATGATATCAAACCAAAAGGCGCCCTGGCACTCAGATTAAATGTTAACCGGAATAATGTGGCGAAGGGATTTTATGAAAAGCTCGGCTTCGAAGTGATCCGCAGCGAAGACATAGATATTGGAAATGGATATTTTATGAATGATTTTGTGATGGAAAGAAAGCTTGGAGATGAGGTAGATACGTCCACGAGCTGACCAGTTAGCACCTGGACCCGCCAAACTTACGACTCATCCTGCCATTTAACAAAAAGCAGCCTCCGATGCCCCATTATTAATTTCTGCAACCTCCCGGTTCGCGGCGCGATATTCAGTTTTAGAACAAGCCCTCCCCCATTCAATTTTGACATTAACATCAACTAACAGTTATGTCAGTTATTTTAAACACCCCCGGAACATACCTTTTCATTCTGATACTAATAGAAGCAGGTCTTACTATGAAGGACCAATGGTGGAACTACAGATTAAAGGATAGCCTCGCAAACCTGGTGATTGCGTTTATTTTTTTCTCAAGTAGCTTATTTACCAGGGGCCTTGTTCTTTATCTCTTAACAACCCTGCAAAACTTTTCTTTTTTTCAGTTTGGAAATTCCTGGACTATGTATTTATTCCTGTTTTTCCTTTCTGATCTTCTGCATTATTTCCTTCACAGGCTGGAACATTCCACGCGATTGTTATGGACCCTGCATTCGATCCATCACTCGTCTGATTTTTACAATTTGTCAATAGCAGTGCGCACACCGGTTGCCAGCAATATGTACCGGTTGATCTACACTGCACCACTTTGCTTACTTGGATTTGATGCAGCAGCTGTATTTACCGTAGAGACCATTATTATTTTATACGCATTTTTATTACATACCGAACTGGTAAAAAAACTTGGCTGGCTGGAGTGTGTCTTTAATACGCCTTCGCATCATCGCGTGCACCATTCATCTGATGAAAAATATATTGATAAAAATTTTGGTGGTGTCTTCATCTTCTGGGACAGGATATTCGGAACCTTTCAGGATGAACAGGAAAAACCGAATTATGGACTTAGTGGAAGAAAATCAGGCTGTAATCCTGTAAAGATTGTTTTCAGCGAATTACATTATCTGATCAAAGATATAAGCAGGGCAAAATCATTAAAGCTTAAATTGAATTTTATGATCAACCCTCCTGGCTGGCAGCCGGATCCTGCTGATTCAATAACCAATCAACACGACTTCGATCCGGAAAAAAAGGTCACCCCATGCAACCAGGTTTTCTCAATACCTGTACCCATTTCACTGGCAGAAAGTAAACCCGTATTGAGCTGACGTATACAGGTAGCCTGACTAAAAAGTTTTGATCAGGATGCCGGTGCAAGGTTTTTGAAGATCGGATTGTAAATAAAAATGTAAGACCTGGTTCATGATTTTAATAAATCAATTGCTGGGTGCTCTTCACTACACCCATTACAAACACGCTTTGCAAATTGCCTACGTTCTCAATCTCGCTCAATCTGTTCACATGAAAATCATAATAACTATCCATATTTTCCGCAACCACCTTCAGCATAAAATCAAATTCACCTGAAATGGTCAGGCATTCCAGTACCTCATTCATTTCAAGTATGGATTTAATGAATTTAGCTCCGGCGTTTTTGCTGTGTTGCCTCAGTGATACATAACAGATCACCATCAATCCCCTTTTCACCATGGCGCCATTAACGATCGTGGTGTATTGCCTGATCACCCCCACTTCCTCCATCCACCGGATCCTTTCATGAACCGGGGTGGTGCTGAGGTGCACTTTCTCTGAAATTTCCTTAATGGTGATCCTTGCATTTTGCTGAAGCAACTTTAATATCTCCAGGTGCTTGGTATCCAGTAAAGGCATTTCTTCTTTTATGACTGCTTTTGCCATGGGCAAACCTTATTTTATCCTACAAAATAGCTGAAATTTTCATTTTTTTCCTTAATTAGCTCAGGTTGGTAGGAAATAAGGCTAAAAATGTAGTTTTGCGAAGAATCTAGAAGCTGTGAACTTTGAGCTGTGAGCTGCGAGACTTAGGTCCGGATTTTTTCCCGGATATAAAAAAACCTAAACTCCTGGCTTGAAGCTCAAAGCTCGAAGCTCAAAAAACTTATAACAAATAATAAAATGAGTACTATCACAAAAACAAACATCGACTTCAACCTGAAACACAAGGTGAAGGACATGAGCCTTGCAGAATGGGGCCGCAAAGAGATCCGTCTGGCCGAAGCAGAAATGCCCGGACTGATGTCTATCCGTAAAGAATATGGTGCATCACAACCATTGAAAGGTGCACGCATTGCAGGATGTCTGCACATGACCATCCAGACCGCTGTACTGATCGAAACTTTAGTGGCGCTTGGTGCTGAAGTAAAATGGAGCTCCTGTAATATCTTCTCTACGCAGGATCATGCCGCTGCTGCTATCGCCGCTGCAGGTATTGGTGTATTTGCATGGAAGGGACAGACACAGCAGGAAGCTGACTGGTGTATCGAGCAAACCTTATTCTTTGGTGGCGTTGACCGTCCTTTGAATATGATCCTTGATGATGGTGGTGACCTTACCAATATGGTACTGGATACTTATCCTGAGCTGGTGCAGCATGTACGTGGTATCTCTGAGGAAACCACTACCGGTGTTCACCGTTTGTATGAAAGAATGGCAAAAGGAACCTTACCTGTTCCTGCTATCAATGTGAACGACTCTGTAACAAAAAGCAAATTCGATAACAAATATGGTTGTAAAGAATCCCTGGTGGATTCTATCCGCCGTGCTACTGACGTAATGCTGGCCGGTAAGGTAGCCGTTGTTGGTGGTTATGGTGATGTGGGTAAAGGTTCCGCTGCATCTCTTGCCGGAGCAGGTTGCCGCGTGATCGTTACCGAGATCGATCCTATCTGCGCACTGCAGGCAGCCATGGACGGATTTGAAGTAAAGAAAATGAAGGATGCAGTTAAAGAAGCAGACATTGTTGTTACCGCTTCCGGTTGCCGCGACCTGATCACAGGTGAGCATTTCAAATCAATGAAGGATAAAGCCATCGTTTGTAATATCGGTCACTTTGATATTGAAATTGATGTAGCCTGGTTGAACGATAACTATGGCAATACAAAAGACACCATCAAACCACAGGTGGATATTTATAATGTAGATGGTAAAGACATCATCTTACTGGCTGAAGGTCGCCTGGTGAACCTTGGTTGCGCAACAGGACACCCGTCATTTGTAATGTCGAACTCTTTCTCTAACCAGACCCTGGCTCAGATTGAGCTGTGGACGAATGCAGACAGCTACGAGAACAAAGTATATGTACTGCCTAAGCACCTGGATGAGAAGGTAGCAAGATTGCATCTGGCAAAAATTGGTGTGGAGCTGGATGAGCTGACATCTGCGCAGAGTGAATACTTAGGAATTAGTAAGGAAGGTCCGTTCAAGCCGGAAGCTTACAGGTATTAAGTAAAAATTCAAAAGCTTGCACTGACGAAAGGAAGTGTAATAATTAAAAAGTCCTTGCAGTTTGCAAGGA
>CAMPIQ010000168.1 GCA_946886475.1 uncultured Chitinophagales bacterium
CATATTAGATCAAGGAGGAATCCGGGGTAAATGGTTGAAACCATTAATCCAGATCCGAGATATCAATTTAGCCCACGGTTAAAACCGTGGGCTATGGATCAAATCCATTTCAATTTGAAAATATAATTCAGGCTGAATATCAACAAAGTTGAAAACAGGCCATTGAATAAACTCCCTGTACTGCACTAGTGACGGATATTTTGAATTTTCAATTCCGGTCTGTTATTCAACCTTCATCACTCCTTGTTCCTTGTTCGATATTCCGCAATATTCATATCTGTGTCCAGCTCATTTCTCCATCTTTCTCATCCTTCAGCTGAATACCCGCATCGGCCAGTGCATTCCTGATCCTGTCGGATGTTGCCCAGTCCTTTTTGGCCCTTGCTTCCTTCCTAAGGTCGATGAGTACCTGCATGGCTCCTTTAAGCCGGTCATTGCCGTTATCAGATTCGGGCTTTAACCCAAGTATATCTTCAATAAATATTTTCATTTTGCTTTGAAGCAATTCGAATACCTGAGGGTTTATGGCGTCTGCTGCAATAGTTTTATCTTTTAAAGAATTGATCACCGGCACCAGTTCAAACATATTTGCCAGAACCTTGGCCGTACTGAAATCATCATTCATGAATTCCTCAAGTTCATTGAGAAGCTTCATTATTTTCTGATCGAGTACGGAAGGGTTTTCATTCTTTACCGGACCGGCTTTTGCCAGGCCAGGAATTTCACCTGCTGTTTTAAGCCATCCATAAGCGTCCATTAATCTTTTCAATCCTTTTTCAGCAGCCATCAACGCATCATTGCTGAAGTCGAGCGTACTGCGGTAATGCGTTTGAAGGATAAAAAAGCGAATGGTCATAGGAGAAAAAGCTTTTTCGAGCAATGGATGATCGCCACTGAACAATTCCGTTAGTTTGATCACATTGTTATAGCTCTTTCCCATTTTGCGGCCATTGATGGTGATCATGTTATTATGGATCCAGTATCTTACCGGTGCCACATGATTACATATTGTGCTTTGTGCGATCTCACTTTCATGATGAGGAAAAAGCAGGTCCATGCCACCACCATGAATGTCAAATTGCTTTCCAAGATATTTTGTACTCATTGCGGAGCACTCAATATGCCAACCCGGAAAACCTTCGCCCCAGGGGCTTTTCCATCGCATGATGTGTTCGGGAGGAGCCGCTTTCCATAAAGCAAAATCCGTTTTATTCTTTTTTTCTTCCTGGCCTTCCAGATCGCGTGTTGTTGTAAGCAGGTCTTCAATGATCCTTCCGCTCAGTTTTCCATACTCATGACCTTCAGCATATTTTTTAACATCAAAATATACGCTTCCGTTCTTTTCATATGCATATCCGGCCTTAATGATCTCCTCTATCATGCTGATCTGTTCAACAATATGACCCGTTGCCGTTGGCTCTATGCTTGGCTCAAGGCAATTAAATCTATTCATAGCCCAATGAAAAAGATTGGTGTACTTCTGCACCAGTTCCATTGGTTCCAGCTTTTCAATAACTGCTTTTGTTGATATCTTATCTACCGCCTCACGGCCTTCTTCTTCAAAATGACCGGCATCGGTAATATTGCGCACATACCTCACTTTGTATCCGAGGTGCATAAGGTAGCGGAAGATCACATCAAAGGTGATATAGGGTCTTGCATGTCCCAGGTGGCTTTCGCCACTTACCGTAGGTCCGCACACATACATTCCCACATGACCGGCTACCAATGGCGAAAATGTTTCCTTATCCCTGATGTATGAATTGTATACTGTGAGACTCATAGCACAAAAATACAGGCCATTGGGCCATTAGCCATGGTCATTTAGCCCCGTTATTTGATTTTTGATATTTTCTTGGTTAAAAAAATGAAAGTTTCACTTAAGAGATCCGCCTGGACTAATGGGCTATTATTTCAATGCAAAATCGCCAACAAGCATATAATGATCCGAATAATTACGGACCACCCGGTTGAATTGCCTGATAGCAATATCTTTAGTTACAAACATATAATCTATGCGAAGCGTGGGGGCTATGTAAGAGAATGTTTTGCCTACACCAAACCCCGTAGCAAGAAAAGCATCTTTCAGCTCATTACCCTTAACGGTAAAATAGGTGTAGCTGTTAGGGACGTCATTAAAATCGCCGGTCAGGATAAAGGGATGGGGTGATCTGCTAACTTCTTCTTTAAGGATATTGGCCTGGGTAGAGCGGTGTATGACACCATTCCTGAGTTTTGCAAAAATGCTTTTTGAATTTTCTACCATCCTGTCATCTGTTTTCTTAATGCTTTCAATATTTTCAAAATCCTGTTTGCGGAACCTTACCGACTGGAGGTGGGTTGTGTATATTCTCATAGTATCAGAATCAGATACAACGTCCGCATAGATCAATGCTTCAGGTATGCTGGGTTTTGGAAAACGGATCATTCCGCTGTCAATTATCGGCAGTCTTGAAAAAATGGCTGAACCCGTCCATTGTTCATCTCCATCATCATCCCATGAATAGAAAAAATAAGGATAGCCAAGTTCCTTCATTACATGACCCAGGTTGTTGTAATAAACAGTATCGGTGGAAGTGAAGAATTCCTGTAGACAAAGAACATCTGCATTCTGTTCCTTGATAAGGTCCATCATCTTTAATCTTGTCTGGCTGCCTTTGTTATTATTGCGCTTCCATTCCGTGAACCTGGCCACATTCCATTGAACCACTCTTAATACATCCGGGGGTTTATCGTAATCAAATTTGTCGGGAATATGAAAAGCAAAAAAAACGGAAATGCTTTTCCAGCCAATCAGCATAACTACAAGGGATATAAAAACATATGCCGGTTTGAAAACAAGCCAGAAGAATACGAAAGCCATGAGCGTAACAATAATAAAAGCAAAACCCAGACCTATCAGCGAGATCATCCACCAGTTTTTGGGATCCAGATAGGGAGCCAGGCAGGCCAGGAGAAACATCACGGCCACCATAATATTGATAGAAAGAAAAATGATTCTTGTAATGCGCCTGTATTTCATTTGATAGTTACAATGAATTAATACACAATACACGAATTACGTGTATAAAAGCATAACGTGTGCTTAAAATTAAAACGAATGAAATGGAAATCAAGTATGGGAACCGTCAATCTACAGTCAGTGTTTATGGAACTGTAGCAGGTGCGGTATTGCTGATTCACATCATCACAACTTATCCTCCTGACTTGCTCTCTTCAGCAATTCCTTTTCATCTTCTGTAAGTGAATGGTATCCTTTCTGGTTGATCTTATCCAGCAGTTCATCTATTTTTTGTTGCGTAATGAGCGGGGATTTGGAATAAGGCTTTACCCTCGACTTATAAAATAATTGTGACTTTACAACCTTACCTTTTTTTGGTTTATCCGGATTAAAAAGATCATTCGCCCAGTCATAAAGATCATTCATCCACATGCTCCAGTCATAACCTCTCTTCATCATTGCCATAAATACAAATCCCATAAAACCACCTGCAATATGAGCGATCCTACCTCCTGCATTGTTCTCCGGTATCATGGCCATATCCAGAACCAGGTAAACAACTGTTATGATCCAGATGGGGATGCCGCCATTCAACATCTGGAAGATTTTGTAATTAGGCGCAAGTGTGGTTACGCCAATTGCAATGGCCATAATGCCGGCAGAAGCTCCAAGCATCCTGGTTTCTGTGGAGAGCTGGGCTTCTAAAGGTGGAATAAAATTAAAGGCCAGCATATAGGCTACTGCTCCTGCCAATGCTCCATAAATAAAAATGGGAATGATCTTGCGATTGCCAGTCAGGTCCTGTAAAATATAGCCAAAGGCCCAAAGCCATAAAAGGTTCCCTACTATATGCCAAACACTGGAAGTATCGTGTACAACCATGTAAGAAAAAAGCGTCCATGGCCTGGATAAAAATGTATCCCAGTCAGCTGGAAGTGTCACCCAATTCAGAAACCCACGGGTAAATACCACCATGCCCTGGTCGCCCTCACTGAAATAATAAATCACTTTAATAAATGCCAGGATCACAAAAACGATCAGGTTGATGGCAATAAGCATGGTAAGTGCATTTCCATCCTGGCCTATGGTAAGCCGCGGCCTGTTTTGTTGCTGATAATAACTCATGGTGTTAATCTAAAAACTGCAATTTATCTGCCACGTTAATAAAATTTCCGGCGGTTGGTTTTGTTCCATATCAATACCAGGATAAAGCCGGTGAGCGCCCCACCCAGGTGGGCAAAATGGGCAATGCTGCCGCCACCGGAAATTCCACCAAAAAGATCAATGGCTGCCAGTCCTATTACTGCCCATTTTGCCTTGACAGGAATAGGGATGAACATAAAATACAATTCGGTATTTGGAAAAAGATAAGCAAAGGCGGCGAAAATTCCCATCACTGCACCGGAGGCACCAATGGCTGCTGAAAAATCATTTGTAAAGTATTGAACAGCCAGGTGGGCGGCAGCGGCACCTACTCCGCAAGCCAGGTAGAACAATAAAAATCTTTTTGGGCCCCATACATTTTCCAACACCCTGCCAAACATGAACAAACCAAACATATTAAAAAGAATATGAAAGAAAACGATCCCTCCTCCCATATTATACGCGGAATGGGCAAACATGTGGGTAGCGATCTGGTAAGGTTCAAAAAAAGGAGTTTGCAGGGGATAGAGCGCCAGCTTCATGGTGAGGCCGGTACCCTGTTTATCAAAAATCAATTGCGCTACCCAAACCAGTACATTAATAATGATCAGATTTTTTACGATCGGTGGAAAACTATTGGGCCTGTAATATCTGAAATCGCTCATCTCTTTTTTATTTACGTTTTAACTGAACAACATTTTCAATATGATGGGTATGCGGGAACATATCCACCGGTTGCACTTTAGTTACTTCATATTTCTCATCCAGTATGGCCAGGTCCCTTGCCTGGGTAGCCGGATTACAACTCACATATACCACAAGGGGCGCATCTATCTCCAGTATCTTTCTTGTCAGCTTTTCATGCATGCCTGCACGGGGAGGATCGGTGATGATAACATCCGGAGTTCCATGCTGCGCAAAAAATTCATCATTGCAAATATCTATAACATCACCGGCAACAAAGTCTGCATGACCTATATTATTCAGCAAAGCATTTTCTTTCGCATCTTTTATGGCTTCCTCAATCAGTTCCACTCCAACAATCTTTCCTGCTTCACGGCTACAAAAGATTCCTATACTTCCTGTTCCGCAATAAAGATCATATACTGTCTGCGTGCCGCTAAGTTCAGCAAATTCGCGGGTGATCCGGTAAAGCTTTTCCCCTTGTTTTGTGTTGGTCTGAAAAAATGATTTAGGTCCTATCTTAAACTGAAAATCTTCCAGCCTTTCCAGCACATAACCCTTTCCTGTATAAGTAACGGGTTCAAGATCAAAAATAGAATCGTTCCACTTTGTATTAACCGTATACACAATAGTGGTGATCTGGGGAAAACGATCCTTTATAAATTCAAGGACCAGGTTTCTTTTTTTCTCATTGTCTTCTCCAAATACAATATTGGCCATCACTTCTCCTGTGGTACAGATGCGCATCTGCAAATTGCGCAGAAAGCCACGATGTTCTCGGTAATCATAAAAACTCAGTTGATGTTCCCAGGCAAAATCGCGCAGAACATTTCTAATTTCATTGGTGGGTTCGGGCTGAAGCCAGCATTTTTCAATATTGACGATCTTATCAAAAAAACCTTTTGCATGAAAACCCAGTACATTTCTTAAACTCTTTTCACGGTCTGTTTTATCAAAACTCCCATAAGGAAGAAATTCTTTGGTGCTAAAAGTATATTCCAGCTTATTACGGTAGAACTTATCCTCAGGAGCTCCTGCTATCGGCATCATTTCCGGTAACCGGATCTTTCCGATGCGGGTGAGGTTATCGTATACCTGCTGTTGCTTATATTGCAATTGTTTTTCATAACTGAGCATCTGCCACTGGCATCCTCCGCAAACCCCAAAATGCTGGCAGAAGGGTTCCACCCTTTCGGTTGAGTAGGAATGAAAATGTACAGGGTAGCCTTCGGCCCAGTCTTTTTTATTTTTGGATAACCTCACATCCACCAGGTCGCCCGGCACCACATTTTCAATAAAAACCACTTTACCGTCTCTTCTCGCCAGTGATTTTCCTTCAGCAGCGTAATTTTCCACTAAAACAGCTTCGAGAATGATGTTCTTGTTTTTTCTCACAGGCGTAAAAGTAAAGGATTCCCTGTCACGCCCCTTCCCCGTTGAAAAGCAAGGCTGCACCTCCTGGTTTTTTTAACATTCCAATCAGCATCGTCATAGTCTGGCGATTGCGTTTGTAACAGGACTTTCAGCATAACTCAATGACACTAACCTGAATGGAACATTGCTTCGCCTAAAAGAATCTTAAATATCCCTTTCCTGCTTAGAGGTCAGTTCCCTTTCACTTATTTTTATGCAATGAGTTTTTCTATGAAGATGGCCGCTTTACTGCTTTCCCTGTTTTTCTCGCTAAGCCTGTCCGCACAGGAAGGTTATGAAATTAAGATCACGCTCAAGCCTTTCAAAAACCAGTTTGTTTACCTGGGACATTATTATGGAAAGCAATTACCCATCATTGACTCCGTAAAACTGAACGAAAAAAGTGAAGGCATATTCAAAGGTTCGAAGAAATTAGGTGGAGGCATTTACCTCATTGGCTACCCCGACAAGTCAGGTAATTTCGAGATCCTGATCGATAAAAATCAAAGATTTTCAATAATGGCAGATGCCGGAAACCCCACCGGTGTAAGCTTTCAGCAATCGCCTGAAAATGCAGAATTCAAAGCCTACCAGCTTTTTATGTCAACCAATGGACGACTGGCGGACTCACTGAATAAACTGAGGATGTCAACAACAGGACAGGATTCCATGGATCTTGCCGGCCAGCTGGAAGCGCTCAACAAAAAGATCAGGGATTACAGGATCGGCATCATGACCAGATCTCCCGACAGCTATCTCACTACGTTGTTGAAGGCTATGAGGGAACCCGAGGTTCCGGTAAATGATCCCGCTGCAAAAACAGATTCACTTTTTGCTTACAAATATTTCAAGAACCATTATTGGGATGGCGTTAATTTTTATGATGACCGTCTTTTGCGGACACCATTTTTTGAAGGCCGTATAGACAGGTATTTTGAACAACTTGTGTATCCGTCGGCCGATTCGGTGATCAGTGAAATTGATTATATGCTCGCCTTTGCCGGAGCAAGTCCCGAAATGGAAAGGTTTCTTTTACTCAAATTCACCAACCGGTATCTCAATCAGAAGCTGATGTGGGAGGACGCGGTGTTTGTACACCTGTTTGATAAATATTATTCAAATAAAAATTATAGCTGGTTAAATGAGCAAAGTAAAAAAATAATTACCGACCGCGCTTATAGCCTGATGGCAAATATTACCGGCAAACCGGCGGCTGATATC
>CAMPIQ010000169.1 GCA_946886475.1 uncultured Chitinophagales bacterium
ATTGATTTATTGTTTACGAATTCAGATGAAACTGTAAAGCTCCAAAAGCATACTGCTATTCTTGGATTTGGAAACGCCGTTATCCAGTATCCTGTTATAGAAGTGGATGAAAATACCATTTATCAGCAGGTAGACGGTTTTGGTTATACACTTACCGGCGGAAGTGCAGAAGTGATCAATACGCTAAATGCTTCCAGGAAACAGGAATTACTGCAGGAATTATTTGGCACAGGAACAAATTCCATTGGAGTAAGTTACCTGCGTATCAGCATCGGTGCTTCAGATCTGAATGCGGCACCATTTACTTACAATGATATGCCGGCGGGACAAACAGATCCATCATTAGCCAACTTCAGTCTGGCTCCTGACATGACGCATGTAATTCCCATGCTGCAACAAATACTTACCATCAATCCAAATATCAGGATCATGGGTACACCCTGGTCGCCACCTACCTGGATGAAAGACAACAACAGTTTTATTGGAGGAAGCCTCTTGCCACAATATTATTCTGTTTATGCCCAATACTTTGTAAAGTATATACAGCAGATGAAGGCCCAGGGCATTACCATTGATGCCATCACACCACAAAATGAACCCCTGCATCCCGGAAATAATCCAAGCATGCTGATGACAGCTGCACAACAGGCTGATTTCATTAAAAACCATCTGGGTCCTGCATTCCAGCAGGCCAATATCAGCACGAAAATCATTATTTACGATCACAACTGCGATAAGCCTGAGTATCCCATCAGCATATTGAACGATGCCGCTGCAAAAGCCTATATCAACGGTTCTGCTTTTCATTTATACGGCGGGGATATCAGTGCCCTTTCAACCGTAAAAGCAGCGCATCCTGATAAGGCACTTTATTTCACCGAACAATACACAGCATCAAATGGAAATTTTGGTGGTGATTTAAAATGGCATTTAAAAAACGTGATCATTGGATCCATGCGAAACTGGAGCAGAAATGCGCTGGAATGGAACCTGGCCAATAATGCTGCATTTGGTCCGCATACTCAGGGAGGATGCACGGTTTGTAAAGGAGCCATTACTATCGAAAGCAGCAGTACATATAAACGCAATGTGGCTTATTATATCATTGCCCATGCATCGAAGTTTGTTCCTGCCGGATCTGTAAGGATCAATAGTAATACATCCGGCAACCTGCATAATGTGGCCTTCAAAACACCGGAAGGTAAAAAAGTTCTGATCGTTGAAAATGACGGGAACAGCTCCGGCATCTTCAATATCAAATACAATGGAAGATGGTCCGTTGTTTCACTTGATGCTGGTGCGGTTGGAACGTTTGTGTGGTAATTAAGCTTACATAGAGGAATGACGCGTTCATTGCGGGGAGGAACCAGGAAGTAATCAGGGACAAATAAAGGCTCGGCGGCATTGCTTCGCTACAGACTTAAAAAATGAAGTTCTTATTATTTAATCGCCCGTAAAGGCTGAGAGGCCGCAACGAAGGGGAAAACGCAAGGAAAGAAACAGACTATAATCTTATTATGAATCATTTTAAAAATGCCTCCATATGAAAATCATTTTTACATGCATCGTGCTTGCATCAATGGCCCAGCTGTTACCGGCTCAGGAAGATCAAAAGAATTATAAAAAAACAGTTACCATTTATACAACTGCAAAAGGTACCAGCCAGCGTATTACAGAAAAAGGCACACAGGGATTTAAAGAATTCAAACAACCACTGGAAACACAACCATGTGTTTTTATCGATGAATACAATACCTATCAAACGTTCATGGGAGTTGGTGGCGCCGTTACCGACGCCTCAGCTGAAACGTTTGCAAAACTTCCAAAGACGCAGCAGGAAGCTTTTTTAAAAGCCTGCTTTGATCCAAAAGAAGGTATTGGATATAAAATTGCCAGGACCAATATCAATAGCTGTGATTTTTCCAGTTTCAGTTACACTTATGTAAAAGAAAATGACAAAGATCTGAGTTCTTTTGATATTTCGCACGAGTTGAAATACAAACTGCCCATGATCAAACAGGCCATGCAAACAGCAGGTGGAGATCTGGCATTATATGTAAGTCCATGGAGTCCGCCAGCCTGGATGAAAGACAATAACAATATGCTGCAGGGTGGTAAGCTCAAGCCTGAATACTATCAAAGCTGGGCAAATTATTATGTGAAGTTCATCAAAGCATATGAAGCCAACCAGGTGCCTGTATGGGGGTTATCTGTACAAAATGAACCAATGGCCAAACAGAAATGGGAATCCTGCATATTCACATCCGAAGAAGAAAGGGATTTCATTAAAAATTATCTCGGTCCAACCTTACAGCAAAATGGACTGGGCAACAAAAAGCTCATTGCCTGGGACCACAACCGCGACCTGATCTATCAAAGGGCCAGCGTGATCCTGAATGACAGGGAAGCTGCTAAATATGTATGGGGCATAGGTTTCCACTGGTATGAAACCTGGACAGGCGGGCCAATGCAATTTGAAAACCTGAAACTGGTTTCACAGGCTTTCCCCGACAAGAATTTAATTTTTACAGAAGGATGTAAAGAAAAATTTGACATGGACAGCATCCGCAACTGGTCGCTGGGAGAACGTTATGGATATTCCATGATCAATGATTTCAATAATGGAACGGTAGCATGGACAGACTGGAATATTTTACTGGATGAACGTGGCGGGCCAAATCATGTGGGAAATTTTTGCTTTGCTCCCATTCATGCGAATACCAAAACAGGTGAACTGATTTTTACAAATGCCTATTATTATATCGGCCATTTTTCAAAATTCATTCAACCCGGTGCAAAAAGGATCAGTGCTTCGGCAAGCAGGGCACAATTGCAAACCACCTCATTTAAAAATCCTGATGGAAGCATTGTTGTGGTGGTGATGAATACTACTGACAAAAGTATTCCTTATCATTTGTGGATAGAAGGTCAGGCATCTGAAACTGAAGCCCTGCCAAATTCTATTGCGACGTTGATCATAAAGTAAAAACATATAGGGACGACGGAATCATTAAAGTCAAAATTCAAAAGTAAAAATCTTCACTGCAGGTAAATGTCATCAGGCTTCAAAAGAGACTTCTGAGTTCTGACTCCTGACTCTTGAATGTTGAATTTTGCCTCCTGCCTCCCTTTACTAAAAAACGCTCTACATGAAACGCAATCTCTTTATCCTCTTTTCTCTCATGATTTCTCTTAGCTCTTATGCACAGGGTTTTTTGAAGGTGCGTGGAAAAGAGATCATAAATGAAAGTGGAGAGCCTGTTATTCTCAGAGGTATGGGGCTCGGTGGATGGATGTTGCAGGAAGGATATATGTTCCAGCTGGGAAATATTGGACAGCAATACCGCATCAGGGAAAAGATCAGCGAGGTGGTAGGAAAAGAAAAGACCGCACAGTTTTATAACGACTGGCTGAAACATCATACTACAAAAGCCGATATAGATTCCATGGCTGCATGGGGGTTCAATTCTATCAGGTTGCCCATGCATTATAATTTGTACACGCTTGCGGTAGAAGACGAACCTGTGAAAGGGCAACAAACCTGGATCGAAAAAGGATTTGCCATCACAGACAGTTTACTGGAATGGTGTAAGCAAAATAAGATCTATCTGATTCTTGATCTCCATGCTGCTCCCGGCGGACAGGGAAATGACCTTGCCATCTCCGACAGGAATCCTGATAAACCTTCTTTGTGGCAAAGTGAGGAGAATCAAAAAAAGACCATTGCTCTATGGAAAAAGCTGGCTGCGCGGTATGCAGGCGAACCATGGATAGGCGCATATGATATTATCAATGAACCCAACTGGGGCTTTGAGGATGAAAAAGATTTTCGTGGTACTGCCGAAAAGAAAAATGAACCCTTAAAGCAACTGATGGTTGAAATAACGAAAGCCATCCGGGAAGTGGATAAAGAACATATCATCATTATTGAAGGCAATGGATTTGGGAACAATTATAATGGGATATTACCCACCTGGGATAATAATATGGTATTGAGCTTTCACAAATATGGAAACTTCAATACGGTTGGTGCGATTCAATCTTTTCTGGACCTCCGTGAAAAATACAACGCTCCCATCTGGCTTGGGGAATCGGGTGAGAATTCAAATACCTGGTTTACTGAAGCTATTCAGCTTGTGGAAGATCATGGCGCCGGATGGGCATGGTGGCAGGAGAAAAAAATGGGTATCAATAACCCGTTGGAAATAAATAGACCTGCTGGTTATGAAAAGTTATTGAATTACTGGTCGGGAAAGGGTGAAAAACCATCTGAAGAAGAAGCCTGGAAAATTTTACAGGAATTAATTGAGAACCTGAAGATCAGGAATAATATTTTCCACAGGGACGTGATCGATGCAATGTTCAGGCAGGTGGGTTCTTATGAATCCAAACCTTATAAATTCCACCGGCTCAAAAAGGAACTAACAGTGCAGGCTGCAGACTTTGATATGGGCAGACAAAGGATCGCGTATTTTGACCTGGATACAGCTTCTTATCATTATACACCTGGCGTGAACACCAGAGGTAACCGGGGCCGGATGTATAGAAATGATGGTGTGGATATTTCTGCCGATAAAGATGGATATTTTGTTTACGCTATTGAAGATGGGGAATGGATGCAATATACAGTGGATGTAAAAAAAGGAGGGCAATACTACATAACATTACTTGCTGCTGCTGATAGTTCAGATGGAAGTGCAAGGGTGATCATTGGAGATCAAAGGTCGGAACTCATTCAGATACCTTATTCTGCAGAACAGTCCTGGGCCAACACCATACCGGTAAGTATTTCGTTGATCAGGGGTGAAAACAAAATAAGGTTGCAGGCGGTGAAGGGAGGCTTTGCTGTAAGGAGTTTCAGATTGAAGGATAAATAATATAAAGTACATCATCCAACGAGCACTGATCTGTTCTTCTGTCCTTACAGAACATGTTAGACCGTCATTAAAGAGAAATCAAAAATCAACAACCCCTGTTTCCTGTTCTTCTGTTCTAACCGACCTTCTATTGCATGGTCATTATAGAGAAATATTTAAAATAGGCACAGGCTATGCGCATGATTATTCAGAATGAATGGCCTCCTTATATTTCACCATGTCAAATTCCTTTTCGCTTTTTGCCACCACGATGGTAGCCACACCATTTCCAATTAAATTAGTAATGGCCCGGGCTTCACTCATAAACCTGTCCACCCCTAACAATATGGCCAGGCCTTCAACAGGAATTACTTTCAAAGCGGCAAGTGTACTGGCAAGCACAATAAAACCGCCTCCGGTTACAGCAGCTGCACCCTTACTTGTTACCATCAGGATAGCTATGATAGTTAGCTGCTGACCCAGGGAAAGATCCACCTGGAAAACCTGGGCAAGAAAGATCGTTGCCATAGACAGATAAATGGTTGTGCCGTCCAGGTTAAAAGAATAACCCGTAGGAATTACCAATCCAACCACGGGCCTTGAGCAGCCAAAGACTTCCAATTTATGCATCATACTTGGCAACACGGACTCTGATGATGAAGTTCCCAATACGATCAATAATTCCTGCCGTATAAATTTGAGAAATTGCCAAAGACTAAAACCATAAGCCCGGCAAATTAAATTCAATCCGACAAAAATGAAGATGGCCATGGTGGCATAAACACTCAGCATGAGTTTACCTAATGGCAACAAGGCATCAAGTCCATACTTTCCAATTGTAAAAGCCATTCCACCAAAAGCACCGACAGGTGCAAGCTTCATTACAAACTTCATGATATTGAAAAATACTTTTACGATCCGGTCGAATGTTACCAACACAGGCTTTCCATGTTCGCCAAGCCTGATGAGCCCGAGTCCAAACAATACTGAAAAAAATAAAACCTGTAAAATCTCTCCCTCTGTAAAAGCTTTGAAAATATTAGATGGAACAATATGGGTAAAAAATTCAAGCCAGTTGATCTCAGCCGCGCCTTCCTTATATTTCTGTACTTCTACTATCCGTTCACCCGAAAAATCAACTCCCACCCCAGGCTTTATGGTATTGGCCACCACCAGTCCTATGATCAGGGCGATGGTGGTAACGATCTCAAAATAAATAAGCGCCTTACCACCTACCCTTCCCACTTTTTTCATATCTCCCATGCTGGCGATCCCCAATACTATGGTCAGGAAAATGATCGGGGCAATGATCATTTTGATCATATTGATAAAGGTCTCGCTGATCACCTTTGCCGTTTCCGAAAATTCAGGGAAATACAGTCCTGTAAATATGCCAAGAATGATGGCGAAAAGCACCTGGATCGTCAGGTTATTATAAGTCTTCTTTACAGCATGGCGCGATACTCTCAACAGTGTTCCGGTTTATTGAAAAATAATTATTGCCTGAGCCAGCCTGAATGAAGCATCACCGGCAGAAGATAAATATACATCTTCAGAAAATAAAAAACAGGTCATAGAGCAAATGTCTGCAATGGTCTTATTCTTTTTCAATTCATCCATGTTGGCTATCAGCAAAGCTCATACTAAAGTTAAATTATCATTCTTCGGAGCATTCTTAAGCTTATTCTGTTTAATATTGCACAAATGACAGGCATTGCATCCCATACAATACAATTCTCACCTATCCAATACGTAGTTTTGGATATGAGAGATTGTTATACCTGCTCATTTCCTGAATTCATCCCATTTTGCAGGAAGCTTTATTATTTCTCATCTCATAAGGATTTTTCCACTTCAATTTCATAATTATCTGCGGTTCTTCTGAATTTCCGGGATTTATTTTTTCCCGGATACCTGGATCATTCTATTGATCACTACTCATGAATGAAGAAACCCATCAGGTGTTCTCATGCAATGATTAACATTATTTCAATTCCGTGAAGGTTGGTGAAATATGCGGATATCAAATGGCCCCTTCCATTAATCATAACCGGAATAAACTCAAATAAAAATTATGAAGATGAATGTAAAACATGAACATATAAAGCTGGATGTACAAACCATTGATGTAAGAATGAATGATTTTCTTAAACGGAAGATCCTGAACATGATCGATAAACTGGAGACCCTTCTTCCTGGAATTAACCGGATGGATATCTACCTGAAAAGAAATGAAGAAGGTCGTAATCCCCATACCGTGCTGGTTCGATTTGGTGCATCGGGTGTTGATTTTACAGCATCCGATTCGGGTCAACGCTGGAAGCTGATTCTTAAAAACGTAGAAAAACGCCTGATAAGTCAAATAGAAAAGAAAAAGGTTTTCTGAAACACTGTCATTTCCCGGCACTAATTCAGGCTTACAGAAATGTAAAACCCTGCATTCACTCCAGGAACAGAAGAGGGATTATTTCAACTTAACTTTTATATTTTTTAAATGTAAATCACG
>CAMPIQ010000170.1 GCA_946886475.1 uncultured Chitinophagales bacterium
GATCAATATAAATAGTTCAAAGCAGTTTTATCATTGCTGTTGAATGTTCTGTTATCTCCATCACCAATGCATGCAAGCATCCATGAATTGGCATCCGGCCCTGTTGGTGTGCCCGGGATATGAACGGCTCCAACATTAGAAGCGCCTTCATTGCCACCAGATCCACCGCAGCTATACGAACGGTTCATATAATCTGTATGGCGAAATCCTATGCAATGGCCCATTTCATGCGCTATTACAGTAGCAATATAATTTACATTGGTAGATCCGGTACCTGTTTCATACCAATAGGTATTCATCTTGATCTGTTTATAGGGCGCTCCGTTCTTACTCGGAAAACCTGCTGATCCCAAAACATTACTTACCTGGTAATAAGCCGAAACAGTAATATTAGCTCTTGAAGAAACACGCTGGAATCTTATAGATAAGTTTTCAGCATTGAATCGACTGATGGCTTCATCAAGAGCTGCAGAAAATGCTGCCTGGTGCTGGCTGGACGTATTACTCAGGCCAACTGAAATAGTTGAATACTTTGAAGTATTAACAAGGTTATTGGTTCGGTACTGTTCTTCCTGTGCAATCAATAAGTTTGGAGATGATGATAGTTCATTCAGGTTTTCTTCAGTAAGTACGATATCACCTTCAACAAGATATCCTTCTTCAATTTTTTGAATTTTTTCTGTATTGAAGCCAAGAGCTTTGATCTGTTCAATAGTGACATTACTGATGTCGTCCGGTGTTGTTTCCTTTACATCTTTTTTACAGGCTGTGAAGCTCAGTAATACAAACATTGCGGCGCTGGAAAGTGTCATTAATTTTCTCATGATAAATTTTTAAGATGAATAAATGATTATAAAAAGGAAACCGTCAACTGACGGCTTCCTGAAATAACTTATTTAATAAATGTAATTCAACGCTGTTCTGTCGGCAGAAGTAAAGTACCGGTTCTGATTGCTTCCTATACAAGCCAGCATCCATGATCCGGAGCTTGGTCCGGTGGGTGTTCCTGGTATATGAATAGCCCCAACGCCTGATGAACCTTCATTTACGGCAGATCCACCGCAGCTATAAGCACGGTTCATATAATCTGTATGCCGGAACCCTATGCAATGACCCAGTTCATGTGCCATTATGGTAGCAATGTAATTCCGGTTGGTTGTACTTGTACTGGTGCTGTACCAGTACGTGTTCATTCTGACCCTGTTATACGGAGCGCCACTACTTGTTGGGAAACCGGCCGATCCAAGCGTGTTGCTTACGGCATAGTAGGCTTCAACAGTGATGTGCTGCCCTGATGAAACTCTTTGAAATTTTACACGCAGGTTCTCTGCATTGTAACGCCTTATGGCCTCATCCAAAGCAGAAGTAAAAACAGAAGAATGAGAAGAAGAACTGCTTGCAAGTCTTACCCTGATGGTTGGATAACTACTTGGGTTTACCAGATAAGAAGTGCGGTAATGTTCTTCATCGGCAATGATCAGTTCATTTGTTGTGGGGAATTCATTTAATTGTTCCTCGGTTAAAATGATATCACCTTCAACAAGATAGCCCTCTTCAACTTTCTGCGCCCCAAGGGTGTTAAATCCCAAACCCTGGATCTTTGCTAATGTGGCTTCAGGAATTTCTTCATTCACCACTTCTTTGGTTTCTTTTTTACAGGAGGTAAAAACGGCTGTCATGCAGACGGCCATCAGAGGGAGTCTGATAAATTTTTTCATGTGTGTAAATGCTTTAGTGTGTGTAAAAAAATGTGTTATTCAATTTACTTAAGGCGGCGAATTCATTAACAATATTTTAACGCAACAAGGTTGCAATCAAGTTTTGAACTATTTTGAAAATGGTATAAATCCTAAGAATATTTCCAACAGGCTCAACAATAGATAAATAAAAAAACCGCCCCGGTAAAGGGCGGTTTTTTGTACAATAACATTCAGTAGCAATAACAAATCAAATTGTATCTGAATAAAAACAGAAAAGCTACTAATAGAGATAGTTAAGCGCTGTTTTATCATTTGAATTAAATGGCCGGTTCACATTTGAACCTACACAGGCAAGCATCCATGAATTGGGATCACCTCCTGTTGGAGTTCCGGGAATATGTACAGCTCCAACTCCATTTTTAACCTGTCCTTCATTTTGCCTTCTGCCACCGCAACTATAAGCCCTGTTCATATAGTCCGTATGACGGAATCCAATACAATGACCCAGTTCATGTGCCATGATGGTACCTATATAATTTACATTGGTAACATCCGTTCCGGTTTCATACCAGTAGGTATTCATTTGAACCTGGTTGTATGGATCTCCTGCAGTGTTAGGAAAGCCGGCTGAGCCCAGGGTATTGCTCACCTGGTAATAAGCCACAACTGTAACGTCCGGACTTTGAGATGGTGAAACCCTTGTAAAACTGATCTGAAGGTTTTCTGAATTATACCGGCTGATGGCCTCATCAAGTGCAGCAGAAAATGCTGCTTCATGCTGAGTTGAACTATTGTTCAAGGCAACTTTGATAGTAGGATGTTTTGAAATACTTACAAGATTGAAAGTTCTGTATTGTTCTTCCTGTGCAATGATCAGGTTTGGTGAAAATGGACTTTCATTAAGCTGGTTTTTGTTCAAAAGAATATCGCCTTCCACCAGGTAGCCGTCATTTACTTTTTTTACATCTTCTGTACTAAAACCAAGGTGGCTGATAAGCGCCAGTTCCGATGGCGATACTTCGTCTGATTTCACGTCAACAGTGTTTTTTTTACAGGCTGTAAATGTAAGTGCAGCCAAACAGATGGCTGCAAAGGGTGTGATGATTCTTTTCATGTGTGTAGAAATTTTAGTGTGTATAAAAAAATATTATCTTAAAATAGTACTGAATTTTTAAGCGTAATTTTTTTTTATAACAACCATGTTGCAAATCTTTTGAAAATTCATAGTTTCATTATTCTTTACTAAGTGGAAATACTGGTTTAAAAAAAACCAGAGATCAGTATCTTACCTGAAATATGCAGATATTCTTTTTTGTTCTGGCGTTTTTATTTTTTATTCCGGCAGGATTAAAAGCTCAGCAGCAGGATAAATATTCCTTTGCCCTGCTTAAGAAAATGAAGCTGCATCCGTACGACAGTATAGATGTTTCTGTAAGTTCTACCAACGTCTCTCAACTCAGGGGTTCAAAAGATCTGAATATATTAAAACAGGTATCTTCTAATATTGTTGTTGCAAGGATCAGGGCATCGGATATCCGCCGTGTTGCAGCTTACCATCACGTACAGTTTATAAATGAAGTAATGATAGCCAGGGAAGAACTTACCACAGGTGCTTTTGACCTCAGCCTGAATAAGATCTCATTGGCGCATTCCAACATGTCGTTCATTTCAGGCGACTCCATTTTTGTATCAGTTAAAGAAAGATTGTTTGACACGCTTGACATTGATCTTAAAGGCCGGGTGTTTTATACCGGGCATGAACCGGTAGTACAAACTGCACATGCATCACTGATGGCTACTATAATAGCAGGGGGAGCTAATTCTTCCCCATTTGCCAGGGGTGTTGCCTGGAAATCGCATGTCAGTTCTTCGGGTTTTCATAACCTTTTTGCCGATGCGGATTCCATATTTGTTAAGCATGGAATATCAGCGCAAAATCATTCATATGGAACTGTAGTAGAAAATTTTTACGGCAATGAAGCCTTTTCATACGATAGGCAGGCGAATAACATTCCATATCTGGTGCATGTATTTTCTGCAGGCAATTCGGGGTTGGAAACAGGTAGCGGACCCTATACAGGTGTTGCTCAATTTGCCAATCTTACCGGAAATTTCAAGCAGGCAAAAAATATACTGACTGTGGGCTCTGTTGATTCGGCCGGTCAAATAATGCCACTAAGTTCTAAAGGTCCTGCATATGATGGAAGAATAAAGCCTGAGCTGATGGCGTATGGAGAAGATGGGAGTTCCGGTGCAGGTGCTACGGTTACAGGTGTAGTTGTGTTATTGCAGGAAGCATACAAAAATATTCATGGCGTTTTGCCATCCGGATCTTTGATTAAAGCTTTGCTGCTGAATAGTGCAGATGATATAGGTAATCCTTATCCGGATTATAATTCAGGCTTTGGAAACCTTGATGCATATGGCGCTTTACAGGCAATAAGCCAGTCACGATATTATGAAGATGAAATTATTCAGGGCGAAACAAAGCACCTGAATATCATGATCCCTCCGGGCGCTTCCCAACTTAAGGTAACAATAGCCTGGAATGACCCTGTATCAATTCCTAATGCTTCCAAAGCTTTGGTAAATAATATAGATATGGAGGTATCCTCTGTTTCAACAGGAGAAATATGGCTGCCATGGGTTTTGGATCCTAATCCTTCCATAAGTTCACTAACGGCAAATGCTCAACGCAAAAAAGATACACTCAATAACATTGAACAGGTCACCATCGGGTTCCCTGTTCCTGGGCAGTATTCAATTAAAGTGAATGCACCGCAGGTTAACAATGGTTCACAAAAATTTTCTTTAACCTGGCAGGTTGATTCAACCGGTAGCTTATTCTGGACGTATCCTTCTGTAAAGGATCAATTGATAGCAGGAAATACACACTGGTTACGATGGGAAACAAAAAGGCAGGGTGCCGCCCAGATAGAATATGCAACCAATGGTTCCAACTGGAAACAGGCAGGCATGGTATCTGAAGCGGATATCAATTATTTTAAATGGAAGGTGCCTGATACTGTAACCGTTGCAGTACTAAGGATAATACATTCAGGTGAAGTGTTTACCTCAGACAGCTTTACAATCAGCCCTCAACTGCAATTGTCCACAGGTTACAATTGTGCTGATTCCTTTTTGCTTTATTGGAACAAAATCCAAAATTATCCGTACGAAGTGTTTCAGCTGGAAGACAGGTATCTTACATCTTTCCATACTACAACCGATACCTCAGTTATTTTGGATAAGACCCAACATCCTTCCATTTATTATAGCGTAGCCCCTGTTATCAATGGAAGAACAGGAATTAAAAGTAATACGATCAATTATCCGGCTTTAGGTCCTTCCTGTTATATCAATGCTTTTTATCTTCAGTCTCAAACGTCCTTTTCTGCCACATTTACTGCCGACCTGGGTACCTTATTCGGCGTAGCATCTGTTACACTTCAAAAAATTACTCCGGCTGGTATTATGGATCTCAAGCTGTTTAATGATCTTTCCTCAACTGTATTTTTAATTACGGATTCAACACTAACAAGGGGTGAGAATCATTTCCGGCTCAGATTACAGTTATACAATGGAACAGTTTATTACAGTAATACAGAGGTTGTTTTTCACTGGCTTTCACTACCTGTAATTGTTTATCCCGTTCCTGTGGCGGCAGGCAGGCAGTTGAATATCATTTCCAGTGAGTCGGGACGTTACACCATCAATATTTTTGACAGCCATGGGAAACTTGTATTTGTACAATTGCTTACTTCTACGCATACACAGTTTAACACCGCTATACTTCAACGCGGTTTGTATGTAATAAGGATCATTGACAGGGAAGGAGAAGGCTATTCACAAAAAATGATAGTGCAATAAAAAAGCGGTCTTAAAACCGCTTTCATTTCTTCTTCAATTTATATCTGCCTTTATTTATAGTGTTTTCAGTACTTCATTCATATTCCGCACTGCATCTGCACTCTTGTTGAAAATGGATTGTTCTTCCTCATTCAGTTTGTAATCAACAATTCTTTCCCATCCATTTTTACCAACAACAACGGGAACCCCCAGACAAATATCTTTCTGACCATATTCACCATCCAGTGCAACACAACATGTAAACAAACGCTTTTCATCTCTGATTATACTTTCAACAAGGGCGGCTCCGGCGGCACCAGGTGCATACCATGCTGATGTGCCAATCAATTTGGTAAGCGTTGCTCCGCCAACCATGGTATCGGCAACAATTTGTTTTTGTTGGTCTTCATTCAATAAACTGCTAACCGGAACGCTGTTCCAGGTGGCATACCTCATTAAAGGTATCATTGTAGTATCTCCATGACCGCCAATGACCGTAGCATTGAGATCGTTTGGCGAACAATTTAAAGCCTTACTGAGATAACATTTGAACCGGGCGCTGTCCAGTATTCCACCCATTCCGATGATGCGGTTCTTGGGTAGTCCGGTTGCCTGCAATGCCAGATAGGTCATTGTATCCATTGGGTTGCTGATCACTATGATAATGGCATCGGGTGAATGTTTAAGGATATTTTGTGCAACACCTTTTACAATATTGGCATTGGTGCCAATGAGTTCCTCTCTTGTCATTCCGGGTTTACGGGGAATTCCTGAAGTAATTACAACCACCCTTGACCCTGCTGTTTTGCTGTAATCATTTGTGCTGCCTGTGATTCTTGTATCAAACCCAAGAAGTGCTGCAGTTTGGGTCATGTCCAATGCTTTGCCTTCAGCCAGGCCTTCTTTGATATCCAGTAAAACCAGTTCTTCACTCAATTCTTTGCGGGCAATATTATCAGCAACGGTAGCGCCAACGGCTCCTGCACCTACTACAGTAATTTTCATTTATGAAATATTTAATGAAAGAAATTATTTGCCTGCGAAGATAGTTTAGATGGGGGAATAACCTATGAGCCCTGTCAGGAACTGTAAAATGGAGAATAATAAAATTCAGCGCTACCGGAAATAAATGTCCGGAATGTTTGAAGAAAAGGATCGCTTTATTGAGGGTTAACCTGCAAGCCCTCTATTCCTTATTTATCCTTCAACAGTTCCGGTATGTTTCCCATATTCATTGTTCCTTCGAATACACTCAACAGATGCCCGTCTTTGTTATAAAAAGCATGGAAAGGCAGGTTGTGGAATTTGTAAAAGGCCGGCATAAGGTAGTAAATATCCTTTCCTACAATCACGTTAGGAACTTCATTAAGCCTGTATTTATAAATAAAATCCTTCATACTGTCAAAAGGATGCATGGTGATCATAACAATGTTGATGTTCTTTAATTCATTTTTCTGATTAACTATCTGTTCCGCTTCATATTGGCAATGATGGCAGTCAGGACTGAAGATCATGAACACGGTTGGCCGGCCCTTGGGAAGTTGTTCCTTTGTATACATGGTGGTGCTGTCGCTTAAAAGAACCTGGAAGGGGGTAATAACGGGAAATCTTTTATAATAGGGTTGGGATGTATCCGCCACCTGCGCCTGGCCTTTCAAAACAAACCCGGATAACACTAAAAGAATTAATATACTTCTCATCTTTTTACATTCAAACTGAAAAATAATGGAATCTGACTAAAATAGTTTCCCCAGTCTTATATGGAACCGGCTTGTTTCTTCAGACAGGCCATAATAAAC
>CAMPIQ010000171.1 GCA_946886475.1 uncultured Chitinophagales bacterium
CATTACAATGCATCCACATCCGGAACCACGATCACTTTTTTAAATCTCGTATGCTGGTGCAATGCTATGATGGCCTTACCCAGATCCTCCTTACATTTTGAGATCAGCTGCCCATCACGTGGCAGCTTCAAAAGCATTTCCATCAGGAATAGATTCCTCACCCGGTTGATCACAGGCTCTGCAGGTCCTACCATGTATTTTCCATATGGCAATTCAAGTGTCTTTGCAAAAGCCTGTGCCGCTTCAAATACCACATCTCTTTCCCTGTGCCTGAATTCAAGCATAATGACACGTGAAAAAGGTGGATAAAAAAATTGTTTCCTCTTTTCTATTTCCTGCAGGTACATTCCATAATAATCATGATATCCAACCAGCTGAAGTATGGGATGTGAGGGATTGAGCGTCTGGATCATCACCTTACCCATTCCATCTTTTCTTCCTGCCCTGCCGCTCACCTGCTCCATCAATTGAAAGGCTCTTTCATTAACACGGAAATCCGCGAAATTCAGCAGGCCATCTGCATCCAGTATGCCAACCAGGTCAACATTATCAAAGTCGAGCCCCTTCACTACCATTTGTGTTCCTACCAGCACATCAATTTTTCTTTGTTCAAATTGCTGAATGAGCACATCATGCGAATTTTTATTTTTCACCGTATCAAAATCCATCCTGCTGATCTTCACCTCCGGTAATTCACCGGCAAGCATCTCCTCTATTTTTTCTGTTCCAAAATTCTTTTGTATCAGTTTATCACTTCCGCATGCCTGGCAGGTTGGTGTTGGCGGATAAATATTCCCGCAGTAATGGCACTTTAATTTATTTGAAAACTTATGATAGGTTAGCGATACATCACAATTGCGGCATTGTGCTATCCAGCCGCAAACCATACATACCTGGTAAGGCGCATAACCCCTGCGGTTCTGGAAAAGGATCACCTGTTTTTTCCTGTCCACCGTTTCCCTTATCGCTTCTATCAATTGAGGGGAAAGCATGATTTTTTCTCCGGGTCGCCGGGCTATCATCCTGTTATCCACCATTTCAATGGATGGTAACTTTACATCCCCAAATCTTTCCTTTAATTCCACCAAACCATATTTTTCATTTTTTGCATTGAAATAAGTTTCCAGTGCGGGAGTGGCGCTTCCCAATAAAACTTTTGACTGGGTTAGTGAAGCCATATAAATAGCAGCATCTCTTCCATTATACCTTGGAGCGGGATCGTGCTGCTTATAGGAAGTATCGTGTTCTTCATCACAAATGATCATCCCCAGGTTCATATATGGAAGGAAGAGAGACGACCGGGCACCAAGCACGATCATTAATTCACCGGTTTTTACCTTATTCCAGATCTCTACCCTTTCATTCTGGCTGAATTTGGAATGATAGATGCCAATATAACCACCAAAATGTTTCTGAAGTCTTCTGATTATTTGTGAGGTCAGGGCAATCTCAGGTAACATATACAAAACCTGCTGCCCCTTGCGGATCAGCTGTTCAATCAGTTTTATATAGATATGTGTTTTGCCGCTCGATGTGATGCCATGAAGCAGTGCCACCTGTTTGGTTAACAACACCTCCTGCAATTTTTCATAAGCCGCCTGTTGTGAAACGGTCAGTTCAAAATCTACCTGTACATCCCTGGGTGCATAATGTATGCGGTCAATACTTCTTTTTTCAATCCTTAATATGCCCTTGTCCACCAGCCCTTTTAACTGGGCATCGCTGGCTCCTGATTTTTTCAGCAATTCCGCTTTTGTAACTTCACCCTGTGTTTTTATCAAATGGAGGTAAGCAAGCAGGAGTTCCATTTGTTTCGGTGCACGTCCCCAGTTATTCAATAATCCGGAAAGCTTTTCCTCATTATCATATTCATGATCCAGTAGAATAAAACTTTCTTTTTTGGGATTGAATGTCTGCTTCAATGATTCCCATACAAAACAAACCTTCTTACCTATCAGTTTATTTACGACGGGATATACATGGGGAACATCCAGGATCTTTTGAACTTCCGTGATATTTAGTTCATGTTTGATGAGCAGGGCTTCAGCTATCAGGTATTCTTCATGGTCAAGATCGGAAAAATCATCTCCATATTCTTCATTGAAAACAATAATGGTTTCACTGGATAATTTAAAATGCGCAGGCAGGGCTGCAGCCATTACTTCACCTTCCGTGCACATGTAATATTCAGCCATCCATTCCCACAACTGCAACTGGTACGGCTGAATCACCGGCTCTGTATCCAGTACATTTATGATCTCCTTCACCTCAAAAGCAGGCGTATCGTTATGAATCCGTTTTACAATTCCTGAATATTTTTTATTCTTTCCCAGGTTCACCTCCACCCTGCATCCTACTTTAAGCAGATCCAGCATCTTCTGAGGTATGTGCCAGGTGTAATTTTTGGGTAGCGCAAGGGGTATGATGACTTCAGCAAACATGAGTTGTAAAAATAGGGAGGAATTAGGAAGAGCGCGTGCGAGAGTGGGAGCAGGCGCGGATCCTTAAACCTCACCTCCGATCCACTTCGCTTTTCTCCGAATCAGTTCTTCTTCCATCATTTTGTATACTCTTTCTTTTAACATACCAACATCATTTGCATTCAAACCCTTCACGCCTACTTCTGGAAGAAAAATGGCTTTGCTGGGTCCCGGGTTGAGCGACATGATGCTATTGTAGTGCATACGGTCGTAAGAATTCAGCAACAATACAGGTTTGATGGGTGTACCCGTTTCAATGGCCATGCGGAAGGCACCGTCGTAAAATGATTTCAGGGGCTTTTGTGTTTTATTGAATGTGCCTTCGGGAAAAACAAGGACAGAGATCCCTTTTTTTAATAAAGCCTTTAATGTTATTACACTTTTGATCCTGTTCTCAGGACTGCTACGGTCAACAGATACGATCGACATTTTATAAATGAATCCGAAAACCGGAACCTTTGTTGTTTCCACTTTTCCAAGCGGCCGCACAGCATGCCTGATGGTTTTTGGAAGAATGGCCGCATCAAGGTAGGAAATATGGTTAGCCACATAGATGTAGGACTGTCCTTTCCTTAACTTCTGCAGGTAAATATTTTTGTGATGTATGAATACCATCGCCATCCATACATCTGCCCAAACCATGCAGGCATAATAAATAAGATTCCCGGCTCTTATTCTTCCGAAAGGCAATACCAGCAATCCCCAGATAAAAACAGGGATCATCAGCAATACAAAACTGATCATGGCATACACCGCATAAATCAATTGAAAAGGCCTAATAAGGATATGCATGTAAATGCCCGTGGTTTAAATCAGCAAGAACCAGATCATTTTCTTCATCTGCAACATAACAATTGGAAGGACAGTCAAAATCTTTTTCAAGATTGTAACAGGTAACTACTTTGGTTTCTTCTGCACACTGTGCAAAGATCACCCTGATTTGATCGCCATCACTTGTTCTTCCCTGCAAGGCATAGGTTGGACAGGGCCGGTCTCTCCGGTTACTCCGGTTAAGATTGATGATACCTTTTGTCATGATCTCCTCTATTTCCTTTTTGCTGATCTGCCTGCAATCCATTCTGCATAAGGCATGCCTGGTATAAACCAGTTCACCGGGACTGCGGTCGAAGATCTCTTTTTTTTCAGGTTCCTGCCACCTGCTAACCAGGAATAGTCCCAGTATAACCAGCACTACGATCAGTGTGTATGTAGCTTTTTTTGACCTCATCCAGCCTGCAATGATAGGCCAATATTAAATTTTTTGACCGGCTTTAAACTGTTTATTTCGGAACCGGTCAACTGAAATACCAGGGAAATCAGGTTGGTAATTTTGAGCCGGCGCCTGTGGACTGAATTGCTTTTTCAATCAGCTGTAGTGAATGAAGACAGAGGCGGAGAAATCATGTAATCCCAATCGTTCCTTCTTTGTTGCCATTCATTTCTGCAAGGGCTGCCATAAAATTTAAACAATCCTTTAAGGGAATTGGGAAGACAGGAATTTCAAAGCAGGGGCTTTTATCTACCTTTGCCAATCATGCAAAAACAGCGGACAGTTGCCTTTCATACACTGGGTTGTAAACTTAATTTTTCAGAAACCTCCACCCTTTCACGTCAAATGGAAGCCGAGGGCTTTGGTAAAAGAGAGTTTGACGACCTGGCAGACGTGTATGTGATCAATACCTGTTCGGTTACCGATAATGCGGATAAGGAATGCAGGCAGATCGTACGCCGGATACAGAGAAAAGCACCCGAAAGCCTGGTTGTGATCACAGGATGTTATGCCCAGTTAAAGCCAAAGGAGATTTCGGAAATTCCGGGTGTTGACCTGGTATTGGGCGCGGCAGAAAAGTTTAACCTGGCGGCTCACATTCGTGAACTGGCCAAGGGCGATTCGGCCCGCATCAGCAGCTGTGATATTGAAGATGTAAGCGGATTCAACGCATCTTATTCACTCAATGACCGCACACGCACCTTTTTAAAAGTGCAGGATGGATGCGATTATACCTGTTCTTTTTGTACCATTCCCATGGCACGCGGTAAAAGCAGGAGCGACAGTATCAGCAATGTGATTTCAAATGTAAATGAATTAGCTGCCCGCGGCGTTAAGGAAATTGTACTGACCGGGGTGAATCTCGGCGATTTTGGAAAAGGCCCCGATGGTGCAAAAAAGAATGAAGAGGATTTTTTTGGGCTGGTACAAGAGCTGGATAAGGTCAGTGGTATTGAACGATACCGTATTTCCTCTATCGAACCCAACCTGCTTTCAGACGGGATTATTGAACTGGTAGCAAAAAGTAAAAAGTTCATGCCCCATTTTCATATTCCTTTGCAAAGTGGAAGCAATGAAATACTTGGAGCCATGCGCAGGCGTTATAAAAGGGAATTGTATGCAGAGAAAGTTGAAAGGATCAAAACCCTGATGCCGCATTGTGCCATTGGTGTGGACGTGATAGCAGGGTTTCCGGGAGAAACAGAAAAACAATTCAAAGAGACCTTCGATTTTATTCATGACCTGGACGTATCCTACCTGCATGTATTTACGTATTCAGAAAGAGACCATACTAAAGCACTTGAAATAAAACCGGTGGTACCGGTACAGGAAAGACATGAAAGGAATAAGGTATTGCGCAATCTCAGTTATATGAAGATGCAATATTTTACCAGCGGGCATAAGGGGCAAAGCCGCAAAGTATTATTTGAAGATCACATAAAGAACGGGATGATGGAAGGATATACCGATAATTATATCCGCATTTCCACGCCCTATCGTAAGGAATGGGCCAATCAGGTGGTAGATTGGACGATCAGTTAATTTTTCAATTCAATAGATGAATAAATACGTGGTAACAGCGGAGTTTGAATGGAAGGACGATGCCATACAGGTGATCCCAGAGCACAGGGAATATATCAATACCCTGATAGACGATCAGGTAATTGAGCATTATGCCGTGAGCATGGAGGTGCAAACCGTATGGATCATCATCAATGCAAAGAACAAAACGGAGGTTAAAAGGATCCTTTCAAAAACGCCATTTAAAAAATACTGGAAACTGGTGGTACATGAACTGATCATCTGGGATGGACAGAATTACAGGTTGCCGGTGGTGCAGTTGAATTAAGGTTACTGGCTTTTGGCCACTGGCGATTGGCTTGCGAAGTACAAATCATGCTGATAACTGAGTTCAACAGGTTTTGACTTTCCAGACTATTACCCGCATCAATAACATGAATTGCGGGAATTGTCTAAAGTATCATATATCCATATACTTTCAACTGGCTACATTCCTCCTCAATTGTTTTCCTGTGGTAAAATATTCTGGTTTACGCTAAAGAAATTGTCTGGATCGTATTTCTTTTTAATTTTTGTCAGGCGATCATAATTGTGCTTATAGCTCGCCTTTATCCGGTCCTGGCCTTCATTCATTATGAAATTTAAATATGCGCCACCTGAAGAATATGGATGTAAGGCTTCCCAATAATCTTTACACCAATTGGTGATTTTATCCTTATTAGCGGGATCAGGATCTACTCCAACTATAACACCTGCATACCTGGCATCTCTGTAAGCCCAGGCAGTTTTGTCTTTGGCTACTTTACCTGCAGCGCCGGTAATCGGGTACAGGTGCATTTGCGATAATACTGTTGGTATTTTAGAACCAAATTCCATGTGTTTAGTCCTAAGTTCCGGCCCTAGTTCATCAAAAAAATCGGCGCGCCAATACCATTGCAGGCCTGGGGGGAACATGCCATCAAATAATGTTTGTACCATTGGATAAGGCATAACTCCAACATGTTCAAATAAAGGCTTCATGGCGCGAATGGGTTCGAAAACTTCATCTGCCTTATCTAAATCCCCCACATAACACCATACGATACCACAGAACTGTTTATTATGGAGCTCTTCGGGAAATGGTGGTCCTGGTACAACCAGTGTAGCAATGAAGCCATTTAAATCTTCTGGTGCATCCTGAATGAACTGATGATACCATTCCATGACCTCCTGAGTTTTTTCTATTGGCCACAGTGTAGGGCCTCCAAAAACATTGGTAACAGGATGCGCCTGAAATTTAAAAGAAGTTACAATTCCAAAGTTGCCACCTCCACCCCTGATCGCCCAAAACAGGTCAGTGTTTTGCTGGTCGCTTACTGTTACGCAGGTCCCATCGGCCAATACCATATCTGCTTCCAGTAAATTGTCAATCGTAAGTCCGTATTTTCTTGACAGGTAACCTACGCCTCCGCCAAGTGTTAAACCACCAACACCTGTTGTAGAAATGATACCCGCAGGAATGGCAAGTCCGAACGGATGTGTAGCATGATCCACTTCACCCCATAAATTTCCTCCGCCTACACGTACTGTTTTTTCAGCAGCATTAACACGCACGTATTTGATCCCCGATAAATCTATAGTCAAACCTTCATCGCATAAACCCAGTCCGCCACCATTGTGTCCTCCGCCTCTTACAGAAACCAGTAAATTGTTTTCTCTTCCAAAGTTCACACTATGAATTACATCCGCCACATCCACGCATTTTACAATCATGCCAGGATACTTATCGATCATGGCATTATAAACCTTGCGGCTTTCATTGTAATTGTCATCGGCAGGCAGAACCACCTGACCCCTTATCTGGCCGGTAAATTTTTCGATAATGGAAGTTTGTAAATCCTTGACAGAATTGTGCATAATATGATGATTTATAGTATATGAATGAATGAATGATTGCATGCCTTGTATAGGCAATCATGTCTGTTTTAGATC
>CAMPIQ010000172.1 GCA_946886475.1 uncultured Chitinophagales bacterium
ATATAAGCATTTTTGTAAAGATGAGGAAAGAATTTAATTAAAATTAAATCCTGCAAAATTGCGACTGGCATTGCGCACCTTTGGCAAGAACCAGAGCTTTAAGTTACAGCGAGTTCTTTTTTCCCCAGATTTTCTTAAAGATCTCTAAAATTCATTCTGAATTTCCTTAATCGAAGCCAACAATTAAAGGCATGTGATTTGTAAAACTCATGCATATGAAGAAACTATTGATTTATGGATTTGGCTGCATATTGCTGTATGCATGTAACAATAATGAAGGAGGTAAAGGCTCTAAGGCTGAAAGCGAAAAAAAAGTAAGTAAAAGGGATTATAGTATCACCACTGCCAATTCTTATTCAGACCTTTTTCTGGATAGCATGGAAATGGAAAAATTTATTACCGAAGAACAATTGAATGATTCCATCTCAAGAAGGATGCGCAGCTTTTATAATACGCGGAATTACCAGTTTGCATGGTTCAGCAGCGATGGACTGACAGAACAGGCCCATGGTTTCTGGAATCTGCACGACTATGTAACTACTTATGATAACGATACCACTTTAAAAGATAAAGCACTTCAAAAACGGATGGATGCCCTGATCTCTGAAGGGGAACTTTCGGTAAGCGCATCGCCTTCGTTTAAAAAAACAGAGCTCACCTTAACGCAGCACTTCATCATGTATATGCTTAACAATTTTGAAAAAGGTTATGTTAAGCGTAAGGAAATGGAAAGATTTATACCATTTAAAAAACAGGATGCCATGTACCTGGCAGATTCTCTTCTTACCAAAAAACATAAGGACGATAAATATTTTGAAGATGTTAATGAACCTTACAGGCTTTTGAAAGAACAACTTTCTTTTTATTACAATATTGCCAAACAGGGTGGCTGGCCAGAGATAAATACGTCTAAAAAAACATTCAGGAAAGGTAGCAGGGATCCTGTACTTGGCGTGATCAAAAAAAGATTGCAGATAACCGGAGAAATGCCAGGCAATGATACCACCCATATCTTCAATGACTCGCTCGAAAACGCAGTGCGCGTTTATCAGCAGCGCATGGGTTACAACCCAGATGGTATTATCAACAGCACATTGATAAAAGACATGAATGTTCCGGTGGCACAAAGAGTTAAGCAGCTACTCATGAACATGGGAAGGATGCGTTGGATGCCCTCTGCTTCTAATGGTAAATTAATTGTTGTCAACATCCCGGAATTCAAACTGCATATGTATGAAGGAAAGCAAAAAGCTTTTGAGATGGTGGTGGTAGTTGGTAAAGAAGGGCATAATACCATGATGTTTAATGGTGACCTTAACCAGATTGTATTCAGCCCTTACTGGAACGTACCTCCAAGTATAGTTAAGAATGAGATCCTGCCCGCAATGGCCTCCAATCCAGGCTATCTTGATGGTCAGAATATGGAAATAACAGATTCAGATGGAGCGCTTCCAACTATAAGACAAAGACCAGGCCCGGGAAACTCCCTTGGGAAAGTAAAATTCCTTTTTCCAAACAGCTTCAATATTTATTTTCATGACACGCCCTCCAAATCTTTATTTGAAAGGGATAAAAGAGCATTCAGTCATGGTTGCATAAGATTGGAAGAACCCGAAAAAATGGCCAACTATTTATTAAGGGATAGTCCGGAATGGACACCGGAAAGAATCAATGCAGCTATGAATGCAGGAACAGAGAAATATGTAAAATTAAAAGATCCGGTACCAGTAGTGATCACCTATTATACTTCCTGGGTTGATGAAAACGGACAGTTGAACTTCAGGGATGATGTGTATGATCACGATAAAAAGCTTGCAGATAAAATGTTTTTGTAAATAAGCGTTAGAAGGTACGAAGCAGACCATAGATTTTACAGATGCCATGGCCTCCTGCTTCGTACTTCTTACCGCTCTCCTCTACCTCAGGCTGTTTTCATATTTTTGCCTGCCAATAGTCACCATGCAATTAATAGAAGTAAAGGATAAAGGAACAGCAAAGGATTTTATTAAGGTTAATGTTATCATCAATTCAAACAATCCTGATTACATCCGTCCGCTCGATAAGGATATAAACGATGTATTTGATCCAAAAAAAAATAAAACATTCCGTTTTGGCTCTGTTACGAGATGGGTCTTAAAAAATGAAAAGGGTGAGCTTACAGGACGGATTGCGGCTTTCATAAATAAAAAGTACCGCAATAAAGGAGATGAAATAAAAGTTGGCGGCATTGGTTTTTTTGATTGCATCAATAACCAGAATGCAGCTGATATGTTATTTGATGTAGCCAAACACTGGTTATTACAGCATGGCGTTGAAGCAATGGATGGACCAATCAATTTTGGAGAGCGCGACCGCTGGTGGGGGCTGGTGGTGGAAGGTTTTCAGGAGCCTTTATATGGAATGAATTACAATCCACCTTATTACAGCATCCTCCTCGAAAATTATGGTTTCATGCCTTTCTTTCATCAGATTTGTTTGGGCATGAATCCAAAACAGATGCTGAGCAACAAGATCTTTGACCGCCATGCCTATTATGAAAAAGATCCTGCATTTTCAGTAAGGCAAATTGAAAAATCCAATCTTAAAAAATATGCAGCGGATTTTGCTGAAGTATATAATGCTGCGTGGGCAGGACATGGCGGATTAAAGGAGATGAAAAAAGAGCAGGTGATGGTGATGTTCAATAAAATGAAACCCGTAATGGACGAACGGATCGTGTGGTTTGCTTACCACCATGAAAAACCAATTGGGATCTTTACCAACATACCTGATCTGAACCAATGGTTCAAACACCTGAACGGGAAATTTGATTTATTGCACAAGCTTAAATTTCTCTGGATAAAAAAAACAAAACCCTGTAAAAAATTTACCGGTCTGGTATTCGGTATCATACCTGAATTTCAGGGAAAAGGCATTGACGCATTTATTGTAGGTGAAGCCTATAAAACCGTTAAGCAGGATGCTTTTGAATATACGGAATATGAAATGCAGTGGATAGGAGATTTCAATCCCAAAATGCTCAATGTAGCCCAGGGCATTGGAGATGTTTATCAAAGCCGCAAACTCACTACCTACCGTTATCTTTTTGACAGGCTGAAGGAGTTCAAAAGACATCCTATATTAAATTAAAGGGAATAAGTTGGGCAGTTAGCCTGTCAACTTTTCAACTGGTTCGCTTTTCAACCTGCCGGCTAACCAACAATTCCCCAGATTCATTAGATTGCACCCGTGTTATGGAAAAATTTGTTGTATCGGCAAGAAAATACAGGCCCCAGACCTTTGATACTGTAGTAGGACAGGAACACATAACAACTACACTGAGGAATGCCATAAAGAACAAACAACTGGCGCATGCATTTTTGTTTTGCGGTCCGAGGGGTGTAGGTAAAACCACCTGCGCGCGGATCCTGGCAAAGACCATCAATTGCGAGAACCAGTCGAATAATGGCGAGGCATGTAATGAATGTCCTTCCTGTGTTTCATTTAATAATGGCACCTCCATGAACATTCATGAACTGGATGCCGCTTCCAATAATTCAGTTGATGATATCCGAAGCCTGGTGGAGCAGGTAAGGTTTGCACCTCAGGCCGGACAGTATAAAGTTTACATCATTGACGAGGTACACATGTTGTCTTCGAGTGCCTTCAATGCGTTTTTGAAAACACTTGAAGAACCACCGCCCTATGCCATTTTTATTCTGGCAACTACTGAAAAGCATAAGATACTGCCAACGATACTGAGCCGGTGCCAGATCTTTGACTTCAAACGCATCACCTTACAGGATACAGTGGATCATCTGGAGGGAATAGCATTAAAAGAACAGATCAAAACCCAGGATACCGCATTACAACTCATTGCCCAGAAAAGCGAAGGTTGCATGCGCGATGCATTAAGCATCCTTGACAAGATCGTGAGTTTTACCAATGGTGAGGTTACTTATGAAAACACTATTGAGCACCTGAACATTCTGGATTCCGACTATTATTTCAGACTGATGGATTGCATGTTGCAACAGGACCTTGCAGGTGCTATGTTATTGTATGACGATATTGACAAAAAAGGTTTTGAGGGGGATATGGTGCTGAACGGTTTTTCAGAATTCATCCGTAATCTTCTTCTTTCAAAAGATGAAAAAGTAGCCCGGTTACTTGAGGTGGTAGAAAGTTTCAGGCAAAGGTTTGTTGATGTGGCAAAAAAAACAGAAGCTGGTTATCTTGTTTCTGCATTGAATATACTTAATGATGCTGAGATCGGCTTCAGGTCGGCCAGAAATAAAAGATTACATGTTGAACTTGCCTTGATCAAACTTTGCTATCTAAAGCAGGCATTACAACTTACTGTTTCAGGAGAAGGAATCGATAAAAAAAAACTGGTTGACAATTCAAGATCAGTTCCATTCAGGAATATTCAACCCATTGCCGTTCCGGACAGCCATTCAGGATTGAACGGGATAACAAAATCAAAACCAGAAACAGTTCAACAGCCGGCAAAACTCATTATTGAAACGCCGGAGCCTGTCATTGAAAAAAAGAAAGCGGAGGCGGAAGTCCCTGTGCTTCCTGCACAGGATTCAAAAGGGAAAGTAAAACTTGGTTCACTAAATGCACTTCGGCAGAAGATCCAGAAAGAAAATTGCAATGATGCGGAATTAACCGATCAGCCAATAGAAATGGAAGCATTGAAAAATGCATGGAAAAAATATATAGACCTGCTTAAGCTCAATAAAAATCCTGCCTGGCAAAGTTTTGAAGTAGCAGAAATTAAGATCATTGATGCCAATAGTTTTGAGGCGATAGTGAATAATAATATCAATCAAAAATTCCTGGATTTTGAAAGGAACAAGGTCTCCGAATTTTTACAGAAAGAATTATGCAACCGCCAGTTACAATTTGGAATATCCATACGTGCAGGCCAGCAGGAAACCGTACCAACAGATATGCCTCTTTCGTCAAAAGAACAATACCAAAAACTCATTGAACAATATCCATTGGTAAAGGAACTCAGGGACAGACTGAGACTGGAACTGGATTATTGATCATAATTGACCCAGCCAGCATTGCGGATTTCGTAGTTTCTATCACCGCTTATTGAAACAGTTTGGTTGTTCCAACCTTATCAACTTTTCAACCTATCAGCTTTTCAACTTACTACCCCTCACCCTGCAACTTAGCAACCCATGGCCCCATTCCCTCATAAACTAAACCCCATTTCCTTCTTTTGCTTTAATTTCGGCACTCAAAATCAAAGAACGACATGGCTGAAGTGATCCTGATGCCCAGACTGAGCGATACAATGACCGAAGGGGTGATTGCTGCCTGGCATAAAAAAATTGGAGATCCTGTTAAGAAGGGTGAATTACTGGCTGAGATTGAAACAGATAAGGCCACAATGGAACTGGAAAGTTATAAGGAAGGCACATTGCTCCATATAGGCGGTGACAAAGGCTCCAAGATCCAGGTAGACGAATTACTGGCCATTATCGGAAAGCCTGGTGAGGATATTTCACAATACACCAGCGGTAATGGGTCGAAAGGCAAAACGGATACACAAAAGCCGGTAAACAAAGAAACAGATACTTCCGATAAAGCTGAGGGCGATACTCCACCTGCAAAACAAACATCAACCTCTGCTTCATCTTCTGCAGGTGCCGGAATGGATCTTTCTAAAATGGAAGAAGTTGTGTTGATGCCCCGCCTTAGTGATACCATGACGGAAGGAGTAGTGGCTTCCTGGCATAAAAAAGTTGGTGATAGTGTAAAGAAAGGTGAAGTGCTGGCTGATATCGAAACAGATAAGGCCACAATGGAATTGGAAAGTTACAAGAACGGAACTTTATTATACCAGGGTGCAAAAGATGGAGAAAAGATCCAGGTGAACGACCTTTTATGCATCATTGGAGATAAGGCAAAAGTGGATGTTGATGCTATTGTAGCAGCATCAAAAGGCGGAAATGAAGGTCAGCAGACCCCGAAAGAAGGCAAACAGGAAGCCGAAGCCCAAGGAAAGCAGACAGATATCCCTTCCCAAAATAATGAGGTAAAACAGGCTGACGGAAGAATAAAAGCCTCGCCCCTGGCCAAAAAACTCGCAAAGGAAAAAGGCATTGACATTTACCAGGTTCAGGGTACTGGCGATAATGGCAGGATCACCAAATCGGATATTGATAATTTTAAACCATCACAGACAGCCCCTGCGCAACCACAAAAAATGGGTGCAGCACAACCAATTGTTTCCGGAGAAGAAGGATATAAGGATCTGGATGTTTCTCAAATGAGAAAAGTGATAGCCAAAAGACTGGGAGAAAGCAAGTTTGGCGCACCACATTTCTATCTCACCATGGAGATCAATATGGATAATGCCATGCAGTCGAGAACGCAGATGAATGAAGTGAGTGAGGTAAAGATCTCCTTCAATGATATGATTGTAAAGGCTGCATCTATGGCATTACGTAAACATCCTGCTGTAAACAGTTCATGGATGGGGGACGTAATCCGCCAGTATCAGCACATTCATATCGGAATAGCTGTTGCTATTGAAGATGGATTAATTGTTCCGGTTATCAGGTTTGCGGACCAGAAGACCTTAAGCCAGATAGCTGCAGAAAGCAAAGAACTTTCAGGTAAAGCAAGAAATAAAAAACTTCAGCCCAACGAGTTTACAGGTAACACATTCACCATATCTAATCTTGGCATGATGGATATTGAAGAATTCACAGCCATTATAAATCCGCCTGACAGTGCTATCATGGCAGTTGGTAGGATCAGGGAAGTGGTAGTAAGAAAAGGCGAAGGATTTGGATTCAGCAACGTAATGAAAATCACGCTGAGCTGCGATCATCGTAGTGTTGACGGAGCTGTAGGTGCAAGTTTCCTCCAAACATTTAAGAAGTTTATGGAGAATCCGGTAACCATGCTGGTTTGAACCTCGGAGGTTGGCATAAATAATTGACCTTGGAGTGTGAACCTCCGAGGTTTTTTTTAAAGATCCGTGCAACAGGGATTTCATTTTTGGGATTTCATTACCGGGATCTCAATATCAGCATCTCATTACCAGATCTCCTTCTATTATCTGAATCAAGGATTTCATTATTAGCATCTCATTACCAGATCTCCTTCTATTATCTGAATCAAGGATCTCATTATTAGGAT
>CAMPIQ010000173.1 GCA_946886475.1 uncultured Chitinophagales bacterium
AACTTCAGTCCCTGCCCTTTATAAAATTCAAGCAATTTCATTTTGAAAACATAATCAAATTGCGCCGTCAGCATATCCTGTCTTGCTCTTAATAACAAATTCTGGTTGTTTATCAATTCAAATGTGGTAAGCAAATTCACATCATATCTTTTTTGTGCAAAAACGTAAGCCTTGTCTGCTGCTTCAACCGCTTTCCGGCTTGCATTGAATTTCTGTAAAGCAATTATGGCATCCGTATATGCCCTGTAAATATCCTGTTTAAGGGTTTGGTTGGCGCTTTGTTGCTGGAGCTGAAGATTCTGAACATTCAATATGGCTCTTTTCCAGTTGCCGCGTAAAGCGCCTCCATTAAAAATCGGAATGGATAAGCCAATGCCTATGTTTTGTCCAAAATTATTTCTCAGTTGATTAGAAAAGGGTGTAATCCCGGTGCTGACCACATCAAAACCGGGTGCCAGCACTTCATACCGGGTTGTGCCCATACGCACAAATGCACCCGTGCTTTTTTCGGGAACAAATAATGATTCCTGTACCGATTCAATATTTACATACCTTGAATTCAAACCTCCAAACGCAGAAATGGATGGATACATGCTGCTTCTGGCTGCAGACACCAGTTGCTGTGCTGATTTCACACGCAAATCATTTACTCTTTGTTGTGGCAGATTAACCAGGGCAAGATTATAAACTACCTCCGGCCGCAGGTCTGATAAACTTTCAACAGGGATCAATTCAACAGGAGGTGTTTCAATGTCAAACGGCGTTGCTGCATCAAGATTTAATAAAGCTTTTAATTGCAACAACAATTGCTCAACATTTCCCTCCGCAGTTACCAGTAAAGAACTATCAGATGCCAATTGTGCTTCCAGCTGGGAAGCATTTAATTCAGGCAATAAACCAGCACTTACTTTTTTTTGCGTGATATCAAGTTGAATCAAAGTTTGCTGAACCTGAATACCGGCAATATTGACCTGTTGTTTTGCAAGCAATGCCTGCAGGTATCCAACGGCAACGTTCAATGCCACATCGTCCTGAACTTTTTTTACGTTCGCTTTGTCGGCTTCATGTGTCAGCTCCGACGATGTTATAAGGTATTTTTTTGTAAACCAGTTGAAGAGGGTAACGTTGGCGGATAATCCAAATTGGGTATTGAAGAAATTCCTTGATTCAAGTGTCCCGGTGGTTGGGTTTTCGGAAAGACCAAAGCTATATCCTGAACTAGCCTGAAAATTAGCTGTAGGCCATCGCGATAATTCATCAAGTTCCAGTTCAAGCTGTGAAAACCTGGTTTGAAGATCGGCCTGTTTTACTGAAATATTATTTGCCAAAGCATAATCAACACATTCTTTCAGGTCCCATTTATCCTGCGCACCGCAAATTAACCGCCCCAGAAAAAACAATAAGCATATCAGTACCCGCTTCATAGCTGTAAAAATAAGAGAAAGTTCAGAGGCTATATAGCATTTAACGCCTGATTTAGATCGGATATGATATACGAAGCGTCTTCAAGTCCTGCATACATTCTTATATATTGATGTTCTTTATTGCCCGCATCAAATTGCGAAGCATCCAATCCTGCACATTTTGGAAGGATAAGCGATTCATGCCCACCCCAGCTAACAGCCATCATGATATGCTGGAGCGATTCACAGAATTTAGTGATTGATGCATAGGTACCGTTCTTTAAACTGAATGTAAACAAACCACATGATCCGGACATTTGTTCGCGGGCCAGATGGTATTGCTCAAAGGAATCATCAAAAGGGAAGATCACCTGTTGAACTTTCTGATGATGTTTTAAAAAGGCTACTACCTCTTCAGTTGTTTTGCTGATCCTGTCAAGCCTTGCAGGCAGCGTTCTCAATCCCCGTATTAACAGCCATGCATTGAAGGGCTGGATGCCGCTTCCGATATTGAGGTATTCGCTATCGAATATTTTTTTCATCCTATCCTGCGATCCTGTTAAAACCCCACCAAGCGTATCGCTATGCCCACTGATATATTTCGTTGCTGTTTGCATGGAAAGGTCGATCCCCAATTCAATAGGCCGTTGATACAGTGGCGTGCAATAACTGTTGTCTATCATGGTGGTAATACCCTTCGGTTTTGCCATACCTGCAATTGCCTTAAGATCCTGTAATGCATAATCCCAGGAATTAGGCGACTCAAGATAAATGAAGCTGGTATTCGGCTGAATGGCCTTCTCAAAATTTACAACTTCCCTTCCATCAACATAAGTAGTACTTACACCAAAGCGGGGAAGCACTACATCAAACATTTTTTGCGCCCAGGTGTAGGGCTGCCTGACAGAAACAATATGATCACCCGATTTCACATTAGCCAGTACTCCGGCAAAAATAGCGGCAGCTCCGCTATTAAAAACAAGACAGTCTTCTGCTCCATCAAGAGCAGCAAGTTTTTTTCTAAGAATGTCAACAGTGGGATTCAGGCCACGACTATATAAATAGCCCCCCATTTCATCTTCAAAAGCTTTACGCAGATCGGCAACCCTGCTAAAAGCAAAATTGCTGGTTTGCATAATGGGAGGAGATATGGCATTGAAGTAATGCGCCCTTTCCTCACCCAGTTCGTTTAATATATAAGAAAGATCCATATTACTTATTTGGTTCAGTTTTCCTGATTTGTTTTACAATAAAATATACGCCCGTAAAAAATGCAAGAACGCCAAGTCCGGTAAGCGCAGCATAATCATTGTTTTTATAATCCAGTGCAATACTGATGGCAACAAATGCATAGGCAATTATAAAGATGAGCGGCAGAAGCGGATACAATTTCATGCTGAATATGCCTGTGCCGTTCAGATGCCTGGTTCGTTTACGGATGATAAAGATGCTACCTGCAGAAAGGGCCATCCCAAAACAATCCAGAAAAATGGTAAAGCTCAGGATCTTATCAAATTCCTGCGCCCAGAATACGATCAGCGCGGCAATCCCTGCAAACAGGCTTAAGGAAAGCGTGAGGGCCTCTTTGCTGTTTCTTTTTGTAAAAGCAGAAGGCAGGATACGGTCTTCTGCCATTGCATACATAACCCTGGGATTGCTCATCAACACAGCATTTACATAGGCCAGCACGCCGAGAAAAAGCAAAACGGACATGACGCGCTCGGCCTGGGCTCCAAATATTTTTGAAGCCATGATAGCAGCTATATTATTACTGGTCTTTAATTCCTCAAATCCAATTACCCTTACATAAGCATAATTGATAAAAAAATAAAGCAGGATGATCACTGAAATGGCTATGAAAATACCTCTTGGAATATTTTTATCTGGTTTCTCTACCTCCTCACCAAAATTGATGGTTTGCTGGTATCCTCCGTAAGTAAAGCTTACAGCCACCAATCCAATACCAAAAGCCTTAATATATTCCCTTAATGCCGGTTCCATATTATTGCCAATATCAGTTATGGCAGCTGCATCATTGGTTGCAAAAAACAAAGGAGCAATGAGCATCAGCACCATTGCAATTTTGATGATCATTAAAACCGACTGCGCTTTTGCACTCATTCTCAAACCAAGCATGTTTACAATATAAAAAAGCACAATGGCAAACAATGCAATCAGCACCTGCACAGTTTTAATGAGGTCTCCATTACTGGCGAGGTATTGAGCATCGCGTGACGCAGGCAGAATTACACTGGAAATGTATTCACTACCCACCAGGGCTACTGCAGCGCAGGAAGCTGCATTGGAAACAAGAATGATGCAATTAATGGCAAAAGCAATTGAAGGATGATAGGCATACGCAAACACCTTATAATATCCCCCGGTGATGGGCAACCTTGACCCGATTTCAGCATAGGTAAGTGCTCCGCATAAAGCCACCAGACCTCCGGCTATCCAGCATAAATAAAATAAAAACGGAGTTGGAGTTGCTGCTGCAACATTCACAGGTGTACGAAATATGCCCATGCCTATCACAAAACTTATAACAATCATTGACAGATCAAAAAGACCTAGCTTTTGCTTTTGAGTCATGGGATTGAAGATAATAAGAAAAGCTATTGAGCATCAGTAATAGACTTTCGGCTATCAGCTTTACACTATATTTGTCATTCAATTGGTTCCCGGCAATAAAAACCGGGATGAAAAGGGAAGCCGGTTCAAGTCCGGCGCTATCCCCGTAGCTGTAAGGCATGAGTGAACCAGGGATTCTGAAGTTTAACGTCTGATCCTTCAAATTTTTGGAGAATCTTTCCGCACAAGGAACCTGGAATTTCATTCACCTGCTGATCAGGAACCACTGTCGCAAGATGGGAAGGTGATCAGCAGTAGCCAAGCCAGAAGACCTGCCAGTTGTATTCAACGGTTCATTCCGTTGAAAATTATTTAAGTTTTGCTTTCGGAGGAAAAGCAGAGACGATAAGCCAGCAGTTATCTTCTCAGTCATTCATTCCCGGAAGCAGTCACCAAAAAATTTTAACCGTTATGAGAAAAATTTTTATTGTGGCTGCTATTTTATCAGGCAGCCTTCTTTATGCGCAGGATTCAACAATAGTTTCTGCAGACCAGCATCCGCTTGACCATGTGGTGATCACAACTCACAAATACCCTGTAAAGCAAAGCCAGACGGGGAAAGTGGTTACCGTTATTGACAGACAACTGATAGAACAACTTGGTGGAAGAACCATTAGTGAAATGATCAACACCATTGCGGGTACAATTGTGAACGGGGCCAATAATACCCTTGGCACTAACCAGCGAATGAGCATTCGCGGATCATCTGATGGCAATGTGCTTATTCTTGTTGACGGTATCCCCATAAATGACCCTTCGGTTCTTACGAACTATTTTGACCTTAATTTTTTCAATGCCAGCGAGGTAGAAAGGATTGAAATTTTGAAAGGCGGGCAGTCAACTTTATATGGATCTGATGCTGTGGCCGGAGTGGTCAATATTATTACTAAAAAAGCTTCAACGCAAAGAGCAGTTCCACATTTCTCCGCAGGATTTGGCAGCTATGGTACCATGAACAGCACCCTTGGGATTAAAGGGAAAAGTAAAAAGATAAATTATAACCTTGCCGCATCGGTTGTGCGTTCAGCTGGATTTTCAGCGGCGCATGATACTACAGGTGCAGGCCATCATGATAATGATGGATACCACCAGTATAATTTACGCGGTGAAATGGGTTTTCAGTTGTCTGATAAGCTGAATGCCCGAATTTTCAGTAATTACAGCCATTACAACGCTGACATTGATGCGGCAGCATTCACTAATGATAATGATTTTACGGCAAGGAACCGGAATGTACAGATTGGATCCGGACTTATTTGGAAGCATGGAAAAGGAACCCTGCATATAAATTATCATTTCAATTATGTAGACAGGTTTTATCTTGATGATTCAACAGACCGTCCTTCCTTCTCTTATTATTCGGTCAGCAACTATATTGGAAGAAGCCATTTTGCGGAGGTATATGAAAATTATAAATGGAATAAATTCTCATTGTTGGCAGGGATTGATCACAGGTTATTCAATACTTCACAGGAATATAATTCTATAAGTATGTTTGGCCCCTTCAATACCAGACTTGAGGATACAGCCGGAATGTGGCAAACCAGTCCTTACGCTTCAGTGATCTATAATCATAAGAACCTGAACATTGAACTGGGTGGGAGATGGAATCATCATAGCGTATATGGCAATAATTTTACCTATACGTTCAATCCGTCTTATTTAATCAGGCAGCGGCTGAAGATCTTTACAAATGTTTCATCCGCATTTAAAACCCCAACACTTTATCAGTTATTCGATCCATATATTGGCAACACCTCACTTGATCCGGAAAACTCGCTGATTCTGGAGGGAGGTGTTGAAATTTATTCAAAAAACTGGAGTTTACGTGTTACTGATTTTTACAGGAACACCGATAATGCCATACAGTTCATTATTACTGATCCTGTTTTCTTTTCAGGGCATTATTTAAATGTCAGCAACCAGAAGAATTATGGCGTGGAAGCTGAATTTAATTACAGGTCAGTAAAATGGAATGTCCATTCCAATTATACCTATACGCAGGGAAAGATAAGCTCCAACTATTCTGAAAGCGGCAACCAGTTGGCAAAAGATACAACTTACAACAACCTGTACCGCGTGCCGGAACATGCATTTAATTTAATGGCCGGCTATACCATCAATAAGAAATTTTCTGTCAGCACTTTGATTAAATATGTTGACAGCAGGCTTGAACCTGTTTATGCCTCCAGCCCTGTCAAACTTGATCCTTATTATACTATAGATTTATCAGCACAATACAGATTTAGTAAAAAGGCCAGGCTGTTTACAGACCTCAAAAACATTACAGGCCAACGGTATTTTGACATACTTGGATATAATTCAAGACGATTCAATTTTTTTATAGGTATGGATATTCAATTTTAGTGAATGGGACCCGCTATTTTTGTAAAAACCCCTCAACCATGGCAGTAGATATAAAAGACCTGCTTACAGTTACTTTTACACTGTTTGCCATTATAGATATCATTGGATCTATTCCAATTTTAATTTCATTGAAAACGAAACTGGGCGGCATCAGGGAGTTCCGGGCTACATTGATCTCAGGAGGGATGATGATCTTTTTCCTGTTTATAGGGGAACCGTTTTTAAATCTTCTGGGCCTTGATGTCAGTTCATTCGCCGTTGGAGGTTCCATTGTGATTTTTATACTTGGTTTGGAAATGGTACTGGGAGCTGAATTTTTTAAAAGTGAAAAAGACGTTAGGGCTTCAACTGTTGTTCCTATTGCTTTTCCTTTGATTGCAGGATCGGGCACGCTTACTACCATTATTTCACTTAAAGCAAATTATACCCAGACAACCATACTGCTGGCCATACTTATCAACCTGGTAATTGTTTTTGTTGCACTAAAATCGTTAAGGTTAATTGAAAGGATACTGGGACCTGCCGGCCTGATTGCAGTGAGGAAGTTTTTTGGCGTAATATTGCTGGCCATCGCAGTAAAGATCTTTGCAACAAATGCCCAGGGACTGATAAAATAGTTCAAAGTTCATAGTCGGGTGTTTTTGAA
>CAMPIQ010000174.1 GCA_946886475.1 uncultured Chitinophagales bacterium
GCTGTGAGCTATGAGGAGGACTCAAATTCATTGATCAAAGAACTTTAAACCTTAAACTTAAAACCTACATGTCCCTCAACATCATCCATAGCCGTTTTGTTCCGCTGGCCATGGAAAATATTGACACTGATCAGATCATTCCCGCACGGTTTTTAAAAGCCACAACCCGGGAAGGGTTTGGAAAGAACCTGTTTCGCGACTGGCGTTATAGCCATGACGATGAGTCAAGGCCGGTAAAAGATTTTGTTTTGAATGACCCTTCCTATACAGGTGAGATACTGGTGGCAGGAAAAAACTTTGGTTGTGGTTCATCAAGGGAACATGCTGCATGGTCCATACTTGATTATGGTTTCAAAGTAGTGGTGTCCAGTTTTTTTGCCGACATTTTTAAAAGCAATGCACTGAATAATGGTTTATTACCAGTGCAGGTATCCAACGGGTTCCTGCAAAAGATATTCTCCCGTAATAACCAGTCCGAATTAACCGTGAACCTTGAAGAACAAACCATCACCATCAACGAGACTGGTGAAACTGAAAATTTTGAGATCGGCGCGTATAAAAAAACCTGCCTGCTGAATGGCTATGATGACATTGACTACCTGATCAGCATTAAAGATGATATTGAAGAATTTGAAAAACATACCGCTTAACTATGTATAAAAATATTGCAGTGATACCGGGTGATGGCATAGGCCCTGAAGTAACCCGGCAATCGGTAAAGGTGCTTGATGCCATAGCAAAAAGATTCGGGCATGAGTTTGATTTCATTTATGGCCTTATGGGTGCGGATGCCATAGATAAAACCGGAAGTGCCCTGCCTTCTGAAACGCTTGAAGTTTGCATGGACAGTGATGCTATTTTGTTTGGGGCCATCGGGCATCCTAAGTACGATAAGGATCCAACTGCTAAAATAAGACCGGAGCAGGGACTGCTGCAGTTGAGAAAAGCGCTCGGACTTTTTGCCAACATCCGTCCTGTAAGCACTTATGCTGCACTTCAGCATTTGTCTCCATTAAAATCAAACCGTCTTGATGGGGTTGACTTTGTTATTTACCGTGAATTAACCGGCGGCATTTATTTCGGGAAAAAAGAGATCAACGCTGACTATACTTCTGCATCTGACCTATGCATATACAGCCGTGAAGAAATTGAAAGGATCAGTCACCTTGCTTTCAAAGCGGCTTCGCAACGTAAAAAGAAACTTACGCTTGTTGACAAGGCCAATGTTCTTGAAACATCCAGGTTATGGAGAAAAACCATACAGGAAATTGCGAACGGTTATCCTGATGTAGAAGTGGATTATATGTTTGTTGACAATGCAGCCATGCAGATCATTGTAAACCCAAAACAGTTTGATGTGATCCTTACCGAAAATATGTTCGGAGATATCATCAGCGATGAAGCAAGTGTGATCACCGGATCCCTGGGCATGTTACCCTCCGCATCCGTTGGACTTCACACAGCCTTATTTGAACCCATTCACGGTTCTTATCCGCAGGCTGCAGGTAAGGACATTGCGAATCCGGTTGGTTCCGTGCTTTCTTCATCCCTCCTTCTTGATCATTTGGAATTAAAAGAAGAAGCTGAGCTGGTGCGCCAGGCTGTTGCATGGGCGCTGGATTCAAAATTTGTAACGAAAGATATCGATCCGGTCAATTATTATTTTACTTCTACCATCGGCGACCTGATAAGTGAGTTTGTAGCAGGAAGACTTCCTGACGATATCAATCATTTGAATATAGAATTGAGAAAATCCACGCTGATATAAAAAATTATCAGGGATTATTATTGAACATAAACCGTGAAGGTGTATTTTTGATCTACATACGCCTTCATGAACAAGAGCAGATCATATAGTGTCAACAGCCTGGTATCAGCAATTATTATTGTGGTTGTCATTATTATTCCTGCTTTGCATGGAGGTGGTACTTAATTGAATAAACATTATCAATATAAACCCGCCTCCAGGAGGCGGGTTTTTTTATGCAAAAAAATGAAAATGATGTATTACAACGAATCAACCATTATTTATTGCAATGGTGAATTCATCAGGGCCGTTGATGCCAGGGCAAATATGTACGATCAGTCCCTGCATTACGGTTATGCTGTGTTCGAAGGCATAAGAGCTTATGATACGGATAAGGGCTTAAACATATTTAAGGCCGCAGAACATTATAACAGGTTACAGTTCTCTGCCGATGCAATCGGTATACCCTATCCTTACGAAAATGAAGCGCTCATTCAAATTTCCTATGAGCTGATGAACAGGAACAAATTCAGAAATGCCTATCTGAGGCCTATCCTCACCTGTTCTCCAAATATGTCGCTAACAAAAGCCAGGGAATCGCAACTTTCCATTCTCGCATGGGAGTGGGATGCATATCTGGGTAATCAATTATTAAGACTGAAAACATCTTCTTACAGGAGAATCACACCGGCAAGCTTTAAAGTGGAAGCAAAGGTTTCAGGTCATTATGTGAATTCGATCCTGGCCACACAGGAAGCGAAGGACTCCGGTTTTGATGAAGCACTCTTACTTGATGCCGACGGATATGTGGCTGAGGGTCCAGGCGCTAATGTATTCATTGAGAAGAATGGTATATTATTTACACCCCAACGCGGAAGCATCCTGCCTGGTATAACAAGAAGCACGGTATTTGAGATCTGCAAAGAACTGGATATTGAAGTTGCAGAATCCAGGATAACCGTACAGGACGTGTATGAATCAGACAGTTGTTTTTACTGCGGTACAGCTGCAGAGATCATTGGAATTGAATCGCTGGACAAAAAACCCTTCAGGCTTCAATGGGAAGCGTCGTTGAGCGCAGTGATCCAGCGCGCATATAAAAAAATTGTAGCCGGCAAAGAAATATCAACAGAGAAAGTAGCATGAGAGAAATAAATAAATACAGCAAGGTTCTGACACAGGATGAAACACAGCCTGCTGCACAGGCCATGTTATATGGAATAGGTCTTACTGATGAGGATCTGAACAAAGCTCAGGTGGGTATTGTAAGCATGGGTTATGATGGCAATACCTGCAACATGCATTTGAATGACCTTGCGCGAATTGTAAAGCAGGGTGTGTGGGACCAGAATCTTGTAGGATTAATATTCAATACCATTGGAGTAAGCGACGGCATGAGCAACGGAACTGAGGGAATGCGTTATTCACTGGTAAGCCGGGATATCATTGCTGATTCCATTGAAGCAGTTTGCGGCGCCCAATATTATGATGCCCTGATAGCCCTGCCTGGTTGTGATAAGAATATGCCGGGTTCTGTGATTGCTATGGGCAGGTTGAACCGGCCTTCGATTATGGTATATGGCGGAACCATTGCACCAGGCCATCACAACGGGCAGGACCTGAATATCGTTTCTGCGTTTGAAGCACTTGGACAGAAAATGGCAGGCACCATAACAGCTGAAGATTTCCGTTGTGTAGTAAAAGCTTCCTGTCCGGGTGCAGGTGCCTGCGGAGGAATGTATACAGCCAATACCATGGCTGCAGCAATTGAAGCACTAGGTATGAGTCTCCCCTACTCCTCATCCAATCCGGCCATTAGTGAAGAAAAGAAAAAAGAATGTATGGAGGCTGGTAAAGCTATCCGGGTATTATTGGAAAAAGACATCAGACCATCTGATATCATGACCAGGAAGGCATTTGAAAATGCCATAACTGTAGTGATGGTGCTGGGCGGATCAACCAATGCCGTATTGCATCTTATTGCCATGGCAAAAAGTGTTGATGTACAACTTTCGCAGGATGATTTTCAAATAATAAGTAACAAAGTACCGGTACTTGCTGATTTCAAACCCAGTGGTAAATACCTGATGCAGGATCTGCATGCTCATGGCGGACTTCCATCTGTAATGAAATATTTATTACAACAGGGACTTCTTCATGGTGACTGCTTAACTGTGACCGGCAAAACTTTAAAGGAAAACCTGAAAGATATACCTGATCTTGATTTTTCAGATCAACAGATCATACGCCCTGTTTCCGATCCCATTAAACCTACAGGTCATTTACAAATACTCTATGGCAATCTTGCTGAACAGGGAAGTGTTGCAAAGATCAGTGGCAAGGAAGGCAACAGGTTTGAAGGACCTGCAAAAGTTTTTGATGGTGAATTTGAATTGATCAATGGGATCAATTCCGGAAAGATAAAAGCAGGTGACGTTGTTGTGATCAGGTATGTAGGACCAAAAGGCGGTCCGGGTATGCCTGAAATGCTCAAGCCTACTTCTGCCATCATTGGAGCAGGGCTTGGAAAATCGGTGGCATTGATCACCGATGGGAGATTCAGTGGTGGCACCCATGGTTTTGTTGTAGGCCACATCACTCCCGAAGCCTACGACGGAGGAATGATTGCACTTGTAAATGATGGAGACGTCATTGAGATCGATGTTACATTGAACCGGATCATTTTGAAAGTGGATGATGAAATATTAAAAGAGAGAAGGTCATCATGGAAACAACCTTTATTAAAAGCCCGAAAAGGAATTCTATATAAATATGCAAAACACGTTACAACAGCCGCAAACGGATGCGTTACGGACGAGAACTGAATTGATCAGCGGATCAGAAGCCTTATTGAAGGCCTTCCTGGAAGAAGGAGTTGAGACCATATTTGGTTATCCCGGTGGAGCCATCATGCCTATCTATGATGCCTTGTACGATTACCGTCAGCAACTGGAACATATATTGGTGAGGCATGAGCAGGGCGCCATACATGCAGCTCAGGGTTATGCAAGAACCTCCGGCAAAACAGGAATTGTTTTTGCTACCAGCGGTCCCGGTGCCACCAATCTTGTAACAGGACTGGCTGATGCGCAGATTGATTCCACCCCGCTGGTTTGCATCACAGGCCAGGTGTTCGCGCATTTGTTAGGTACCGATGCCTTCCAGGAAACGGACATTGTCAATATCACCACACCGGTAACCAAATGGAATTACCAGATAACAGATGCCAGTGAAATTCCATCAGTACTGGCCAAAGCTTTTTTTATTGCAAAGAGCGGAAGGCCGGGACCAGTACTCATTGACATTACAAAAAATGCGCAGATCCAAAAATTTGAATTTGCAGGATATGAAAAATGCGAATTCATTAGAAGCTACCGGCCCAAACCCATTGTACGGAAAGAATATATCGAGCGGGCCGCGGAGATCATCAATGCTGCCAAAAAACCGCTGGTTGTATTTGGACAGGGAGTGATACTGGGTAAGGCAGAAATTGAATTTAAAAATTTTATTGAAAAAGCCGGCCTGCCTGCCGCATGGACCATACTCGGACTGAGTGCACTCAGATCAGATCATCCTTTGAATGTTGGCATGCTGGGCATGCATGGCAACTATGCGCCCAATGTACTGACCAACGAATGCGATGTATTGATTGCAGTGGGTATGCGTTTCGATGACCGTGTTACCGGCAGGCTTGATAAATATGCAAAACAGGCAAAGATCATTCATCTTGATATTGATCCCGCAGAAATAGATAAGAATGTAAAAGCAACGGTACCCGTTTGGGGTGATTGCAGGGAAACACTCCCATTACTTACAGAGCTGCTGGATGAAAGATCTCATACGGAATGGTTGCAAAAATTCAGACTACTTGAGCAGGAAGAAATTGATGCCTGCATTTATAAGGAACTCCATCCATCTGCCGGCGAGCTTACCATGGGTGAAGTTGTGAATGAACTGAATCATTTAACAAATGGAGATGCCGTGATAGTAACAGACGTTGGACAGCATCAGATGGTTACCTGTCGCTATGCCAAATTCAATCACAGTAAAAGTAATATCACATCGGGCGGACTAGGCACTATGGGATTTGCCCTTCCTGCAGCTATCGGAGCCAAATACGGAGCGCAGGAGCGCATGGTCATTGCCGTTATTGGTGATGGAGGAATCCAGATGACCATACAGGAACTTGGAACCATTATGCAAACGGGAGTGAATATAAAGATCCTGTTATTGAATAACAGGTTTCTTGGAATGGTGCGCCAGTGGCAGGAATTATTCCACCAAAAACGTTATTCATTTGTAGAAATTGAAAGTCCGGATTATGTGCAGGTGGCCAAAGGCTACCGTATTGAAGGCAACAGCATTTCATCAAGGAATGAGATCAAACCGGCACTTGAAAAAATGCTGGAACATAAAGGACCCTATTTACTTGAAGTAATGGTTGGAAAGGAAAATAATGTATTCCCTATGGTGGAAGCCGGAACCAGTGTGAGTGAGATCAGGTTGAAGTGATCGCTTCCCTGAAAATGGGCACTTTTTTAAATAGCATTTTATAAAGAATTGAACATGTCTGATAAAAATTTAAAAAGTACGGATGCAGCTACTCCCATCAGGGGAGAATATACCATAACCGTGTATACGGAAAATCATATTGGCCTGTTAAACCGCATAGCTATCATTTTCTCAAGAAGAAAGCTGAATATAGATAGTTTGAATTCCTCCCCTTCTGAGATAGAAGGCATATACCGTTTTACCATTGTTATCAATGAAACGGAAGAAATGGTAAGCAAGATCACAAAGCAGATAGAAAAACAGGTGGATGTATTGAAAGCTTATTTTAATACCGAAGATGAAATTGTATGGCAGGAACTGGCGCTTTATAAAGTTGCCACCAATGAAGTAGCGGAAAAAGTACAGGTGGAAAGACTGCTGCGCCAATACGGTGCCAAGGCAGTTGTAATCAGAAAAGATTATACTGTATTTGAAACAACGGGCCACCGCGAAGAAACGGATGCCATGATAGAATTTCTGGAACCATACGGGTTGATTGAATTTGTAAGAAGCGCCCGTATTGCCATCATAAAAGACAGCAAGGGTTTTCACGAAAAGCTAAAAGAGTTTGAAGCCATGGCCCCTGGTCCTGAGCTGGTGGAAAACGAATATTTAAATGAAAGAGAAAATGTGTTTGATGTCTGATAAAAACAGAAGGTCATTTTTTATAAACAATTAATAGAATCATTAATCAATAAATAATC
>CAMPIQ010000175.1 GCA_946886475.1 uncultured Chitinophagales bacterium
AATCTTGCATAAGCCTTTACCAGTGAGTAAAACACATTGGAAAGTTAAGGAGAAGTAGGGAGAGAATCCGGAAGTTGAAAGTCCTCAGTACCAGGTCTTCATTCCATAGTCAGGGTACGGTGTTCAAATCCTTAAACACCCATCCCTGTTTAGCATTTTTTATAATTACTTATTGTCAGAAACATATATTAATTAATTGCAAATAAAAAATTGCTGCTGGTATAGAAAACCACCTCATGGTTACTTTGTCTATTATCAAACCCGGGTACTATTTGATCAGAGACAATCGACTTGAATAATTGTAAATCGTGATTTCTGAATAACAACACCTTGGAACTTTGAATCCGGCTCCCGGCTCCTGACTCCCGATTCCCGACTCCCACTCCCGACTTCTTCCCTTATCTTCGCACCGTTTTAATTATTATTTATGCTTCCTAAATATAAACGCATCCTGCTCAAGCTTTCCGGTGAATCTTTAATGGGTGATAAGAATTTTGGTTTTGACAATGATGTACTCGGACAGTATGCCCAGGATATCAAATCCATTACAGATCTGGGTGTTCAGGTTGCTATTGTAATTGGCGGAGGTAATATTTACCGGGGCATGAATGAAGCGGAAACAGGAATAGAGCGGGCACATGGCGATTATATGGGGATGCTGGCTACAGTTATTAATGGAATGGCGCTGCAGGCTGCCCTGGAGAGGATCGGTGTTTATACAAGATTGCAGAGTGCCATAAAAATGGAGCAGATAGCAGAGCCTTATATAAGAAGAAGGGCCATCAGGCATGTAGAAAAAGGCCGTGTGGTCATATTTGGCGCTGGTACCGGAAATCCATATTTTACAACAGATACGGCCGGATCTTTAAGAGCTATAGAAATAAAAGCTGATGTGATCATGAAGGGCACAAGGGTTGATGGTATTTACACGGCTGATCCTGAAAAGGATCCAACTGCAACAAAGTTTGGCGTGATCACTTACCAGGAATGCATCACCAGAAAGCTTAATGTAATGGATATGACTGCTTTTACCCTTTGTATGGAAAACGAACTCCCCATTGTTGTATTTGATATGAATAAACCAGGAAATCTTCGCCGTGTAGTTACAGGAGAAAAAGTTGGAACTCTTGTAAAAGCATAGCCTTTGCATTACAGGTTGTCAAAAAAAATCATTAGCTTACCGCTATAAACTTACCGGACTAATTGCATGATTATAGCTGCTATCAACCTGACTCTTATAGAGTCCCTGGCATTTTTATTAGTAGCACTGATATTTGGTGTCTCCATCTATTTATTTCTCAAAAGCAGGCAGTCGCTTCAGCAAACAATAAGATCCGGCAAGGGTATTTTTACCGGCAATCTCAAAAAAGATAAGGTACCTGAAAATTTAAGCAGCCCTTTCTTTGATAAAGAAAAATCATTTGCAAGATTCAAGCAGAAAGTGCAGGAAACAGCTCATATACTGCCTGGAAAAATCATCCAGGGCGATGAAAACTTCACGCAGGATCTTAAGCACACCATATCACAACAGCAAAAATTACTGAATACTTATCTCAGAAAGGTGGAGGACCTCGAAAACGAGGGGAAAGAAGAACTAAAAAAAGAAAATAAAGAACTTCAGAGAGAAATCCTAAAACTTCAGGATGCGATAGATCAAAAGAATGCCGAACTGGAAGAGCTTCAGCAGGAAACTTTATCTGCCCGGAAAATGGCAGGAAGGGTGGAAGAAGTATACAGGGAATTTGATCTGCTTCAGGAAAAAATGGCTTCACTTGAAATGCAGGCTGGCCGTGCCAATGGTTTGGCTATTGAACTTGAAGATGTAAAACATTCTTATGAAGCGGTGCATAATGAATTGTTGCGCAAACAGGAAAAGCTGGAAGATGTGTTGGCTGATAATCAAAAAATGAGGCAGTCAATGGATGTCCTTGAAGATAAACTTGCAGAAGCCAATCTTCAAAGGCAACAGCTTCAAAAGAAAGTACAGTTCCTTACTGATCTTAATACCGACCTTCAAAGCATTTCGGACACTAATAAAAAACTCCAGACAGAATTACGAAGGATCGGTGAACTTGAAAGTATGCTAAACATGATGGCGGAAGAAAGGGATTTCCTTTTGCGCCGTAAAAAAGATAAATAAGCTCCTCTTACCTTTGCATCTCAACCAATATTATGAATGGAGCTATTGCTGACCTGCGTTTAGAATATTCAACTCAGAGCTTACTGGAAAATGATGTGGAAGTACATCCAATCGACCAGTTTGATAAGTGGTGGCAGCAGGCGTTGAATGCTGAATTACGGGAGCCTAATGCAATGACGCTGGCTACTGCATCAGCAGATGGCATTCCCTCTGCAAGGATCGTTTTATTAAAAGGATTTAGTAAAGACGGCTTTGTTTTTTTTACAAACTACAAAAGTTTTAAGGCGCTTCACCTGGAAGAAAATCCAAAGGCCTGCCTTGTTTTTTTCTGGAGCGAACTGGAAAGGCAGGTAAGAATAACAGGGATCGTTTCTAAAATTCCTGCGGATGAAAGCGATCTGTATTTTTATTCACGTCCACGTGGCAGTCAGTTGGGCGCCTGGGTATCGCCACAAAGCCAGGTAATACCGGATAGGAAATGGATTGATGAGGCCTATATTAAAATTGAAAATGAATTTAAAGAATCTGAACCAAAAAGGCCGGTGCACTGGGGCGGATATATTGTACAACCCGTGATCATGGAATTCTGGCAGGGCCGCCCCAGCCGTTTGCATGACAGGATACAGTATACATTTGAAAATGGAGGATGGAAAATAGAGCGGCTGGCACCCTGATTTTAATGACTAGTTGACAAGTTGTACTGCAGAAACTAAAAGTATCCTTATCAACTCTATCAACTAGTCAGCTATTCAAATCATCCCTTCTTTGCAGGGCTGTTCCCAGTAGTTTTCTTAGCACTGGCTGGTCTTGATTTGCCAAAAGATCCTTTGAAGATCTTTCCTTTCTTTGTTTTTTTATCTCCTCTTCCCATAATATATTTTTTTATTTAATGCAAATGTCGTGAAATAAAAAGCTTTCCGTGCAAAACGGAAAGCTTCAATCTTTTTTTGAGTTGTTGTTACAACTTAGCAGAAAGTTCTTTACCGGCTTTGAAGCGGGCTACTTTCCTGGCTTTTATTTTAATTACTTCGCCAGTTTGAGGGTTACGTCCATTACGTGCAGCGCGTTTAGATACCGAAAAAGTTCCGAATCCTACCAACGTAACTTTACCACCGCCTTTTAAAGTTTTGGTTACTGCTTCTACAAAAGAATCTAACGCAGCATTGGCTTGTGTTTTAGTTACTCCGGCATCGTCCGCGATCTTGTTGATCAATTCAGCTTTGTTCATAGTTGATTGTTTAAAAAGTTTGAGAAGAACAAATTTAGACGGTTTTTGATTCCAACAAAATTAATTTCTTCAAATACTGAATTAAATAAATATCGTAAAAACCGCATGGGACAAGGGTTTTAGCTAATTGATGAAAAAATATTTTTGTGTTTTACTTTAAGTGTACCTCTGAAACCCTTATCAGTCAAGGCATTCCAGAACATGCATGTGTAATTCAGTCCCATCAAGGGTTAGCGAAGATGTGTAAAATATTTTTTAGTGAAGTTAGTTCTGAACATTTATTGCACAAGCTGCATAACACTTCTGAATGCAATGAACTGATCTCCCCATTTCTTATAAGATCTATCTCTCATTTCATTCGCGTGGACCGCAATGTATCTGTTGTAATCTGATTTTGAAGCAGCATAATATTGAATTGCATATGTCGGTCCTTCTTTGTCATCAACTTCAAGTAATCTTACCACCCTGTTTGAAATAAAGCATCCGGTTTTCATCATATCAGGTATATGTTCGTTGAGTAGCCAGGGCAGCCATTCGTCCGCAATGGCGCTTGTAATTTTTATTGTTACATTATAAATGATGCCTTCCGTTTCCTGATCAAACGATCTGTTATTATCAGTCATGAATTTTTATTTTAATTTTCATTTATCTGGAAACTGGGTTTCCGGAAACGGTGTTCAATTCAATTAAACGGTATCCAGTTCCAGGTACACGGGGCAATGATCACTATGTTTTATATCAGGATATATTTCAGCGTCCTTCAAATAGGGTTTCAGGGGTTCAGTTACACTGATATAATCTATTCTCCATCCTTTATTTGACAATCTTACACTGGGAAACCGCTGACTCCACCAGCTGTATCTATGGGGTTCTGTATGGAATTGGCGAAATGAATCTACCCAGCCATTATTATAAAATTTATCCATCCACGATCTTTCACCGGGTAAAAATCCTGAAGTGTTTTTGTTTCCTGCTGGATTATGTATGTCAATTTCTTTATGTGCTATATTATAATCACCGCATAAAATAATATTCGGCTGTTTTTTTCTCATGTTCTGCAGGTAATCATAAAATTCATCCAGCCACTGGTATTTATAGGTCTGTCTTTCATTTCCAGTGGTGCCCGATGGGAAGTATGCATTGATCACCCTAAGGTTTCCAAAATCAAGTTGCATCACTCTTCCTTCCGAATCACTTACCGAATGTCCGGTACCACATTGAACATGGTCTGGTTTGATCCTTGTAAACACGGTAACTCCGCTATAACCTTTTTTTTCTGCACAGAACCAATGGTCATGATAACCAAGTTCATTAAAGATGCCCGGTTCAACGTCGGTTTGCTGTGCTTTGTTCTCCTGAATGCAAATGATATCTGCAGGATGGGTTTTGAGCCAGTCAATAAAACCTTTTTTCATTGCAGCTCTTATGCCGTTAACATTATAGCTAATGATCTTCATAAAGCAAATTTAGTGTTAGTTGAATTTCAGATTACCGAATTTTAAAGCTGCATCGCAGGTAGTATTCCAACTGCCGGATCAGTCACACTTTGAGTAAGCAATTATAACCTGCCTTACTATATTTATAACAGAACCTTCCTTCTTCCCGTTGTAACCATCCTTTATTGGTACAGGACTCCTTACTTTTCCCTACTTTTATTTCATATACTATGGTAAAAGAAAAGAATGAAAAAATAGACCCTATAATTCCTCCTAAAGAACACGTTTATCTTGAAGGTCCTAAAAGCCGAGGGTATGAATTGCATTTTGGCTGGAGAGTTTTCTGGCAGTTCATGATGGGTTTTAGAAAATTACATTTTGTCGGGCCCTGTATCACCGTTTTCGGATCTGCAAGGTTTAAGGAAGACAGTCCTTATTATACAGCAGCAAGGGAATTTGGTAAACGCATATCTGAAATAGGTTTTACTACTATGACAGGGGGCGGCCCGGGCATTATGGAAGCGGCTAACCGGGGTGCTTATGAAAATGGAGGACGGTCGGTTGGATGTAATATCAGGCTTCCTTTTGAACAGGTTGGAAACAAGTACGTTCATAACTCTGTGACCTTTGAACATTTTTTTGTTAGAAAGGTATTGCTCATAAAATATTCCTATGCTTTTATCATCATGCCTGGTGGTTTTGGTACGATGGATGAATTTTTTGAAACACTCACTCTGATTCAGACCAAATCCATAACAGGTTTTCCAATGGTTTTGTATGGAAAAGAATTCTACAAAGAATTATGGGAAAGCATGCATGACATGGCCAAAAGGGGAACGATTTCAGAAGAAGATCTGAATCTTGTATTATTTACAGATGATGTAAATGAAGCTATAGACCATATCCGTAAGTATATTACCACCAATTATAAGATCAAGCCTAGAAACAGGTTTTGGTGGCTGTTTGAAAAACGCTGAATGCGCAGATAGCAGTAAGCAAAAAAAAATAGAACAACCTGCATTTTAAGTTTCATTTCTGAAATAAACCTGGGGATCTGCCACGCTGGAACTTAGCTTTGCACACATGAAAATAGATGCGATCATTTTTGATCTGGGAGGCGTCCTCATCGACTGGAATCCGGATTATGTATTTGATACCATGTTTGATGACGCAGAAAAAAAGAAATTTTTTTTTGATAACGTTTGTACCCCCGACTGGAATGAGGAACAGGACGCGGGCCGTTCAATAAAAGAAGCTACGGATGAACTCATTGCCAGACACCCGGACTGGAAAGAATACATTGAAGCCTATTACGGGAGGTGGGAAGAAATGCTGGGTGGTCCCATTAATGAAACAGTTGAGATCTTCAGGGAATTAAAAGCTCAGGGCAGGCACAAATTTTACGCACTGACCAACTGGAGTGCCGAAACATTTCCTGTTGCTTTAAAGCGGTATGAGTTCCTTCATTGGTTTGATGGGAGAGTTGTGAGCGGAGAAGAAAAAATGAGAAAGCCCTTTCCGGAATTCTATGAGTTGATCCTGAAGAGATTTGATCTGAAACCAGCGCACACCTTATTCATAGATGATAACCTTCGCAATATCATTGCTGCAGAAGTAATTGGCATACAATGCATACATTTTATTTCCCCCATGCAATTGAAAACCGGGTTGATTCATATGGGGGCTCTTCCGGCACTGGATGTGTAGTTATAGAAAATTTTCATGAGTACCATGGCTTTTTCAATCATTAATTGCTTTTTTAATTACAGGAAGCCACTGGTTAAAGAAAAAGACGCAGGCGGTGGAATGATCCAACTATGCATTCTACATTATTTTTTATCTATTAGGGAGAATACTATATTGATACAATGAAATCAGGTAGGGCTTTTATTTTTTTATTATATTCAAAAGAAAAAATGATCTCAAGGATATTCTTATATCTGTGTTGATGATCCATTC
>CAMPIQ010000176.1 GCA_946886475.1 uncultured Chitinophagales bacterium
TTCACGAAGTATTCAACGGTGGAGCTCCCATGTCGCCTTCAATTGCAAAAAAGATCATGCAGTTTTTCCTGCAGAAGAATATTATACTGGTATCCCCTGATGCCAAAGACTACCAGTTAAGCGAAAGAGAAAAAGAAATCTTATCCATGATGTCGCATGGTCATAATTACCGCACCGTAGCCGACAAGGCTTTCATCAGTTATGAAACTGTAAGAACGCACGTAAAAAGGATTTACAAAAAACTTCATGTAGCCTCAAGGGCCGAAGCCATACTGAAAGCGCAACAACAAGGCCTTGTGTAAGTACGCAGTTGTTCAATGGCTTATTGCTAAGCGTGTAGAATTCAAAATTTAAAAATTAAAAATCACCCAACGAGGTATTGAAAACCCTTCACGCATAATAGAGTTTCGTGGTGTTCAATTTACACACATTCACTAAAACTCAACTATATGCGGCTGTTCTTTTTCCTTCCGATACTTATACTTTTTCACTTAGAAGCGGTATCTCAAAATAATGGGGAAGAAAAAGCTGGACGCTTATCTCCTAAGGAATTCAGCATTCCTGCCGCTCCAATATTTGACCTGATGGGTGTTACATCATCGCAGATCAACCGCACCGCTGATATAAAAGATTTTAAAGTGGACTGGTCGTTCAAATCATGGAAACTCAATCCAAACCTGGCCATACAATCCCAGCCCGTTTGGGAATTGTTTTATAACAGGAAAGACCTCGATAAATACCAGCAGGCCTCACGGTTTATGCGCAGGATGGCTTCTGCAGACCTTTCAATTGGTTCGGTACTGGATGAAAATAATGACAGAAGAATAGGATATGCTCTCAAGTTGAACCTCTTCAAACAAAGAGATCCTTTAATGGCAACAGAACTTTACCTGGACATTGGCGACAAGTACCGGCTGGAAAGGCATGACCTGGATTCGCAATTGAATGATCTAAGGAATTTATTGGATTCTACACAGGACATACTGGCCAAACCGGAAATACGGGCACAGATCAAAACAACAGAAGAACAATTGATGACCATCCATTCCAGAAGAAACGCAGAGATCAATGGCAGGGCGCTGGTATATGTGAATGAATACTGGAATGCTTCATCGCTTGACGTGGCCTTTGGAAGGGTTTATTCGTATAAAACAGATAGTGCAGGTTCTTTAAAAAGCCTGCGGCTTAACCGGAATACAGGTTGGTCGGCCTGGTTGAACGGCAGCGTTGGAATAGGAAAAAGATTTTTACTATCCGGATTGATCAGAAGTAGCTGGTATGAGGAAGAACTGGATTTTTTGATCAGGGATAAATCCTCATTTGAAGAATTTTCAAAAAAAGAAATCGCTGAAAATAAACTTTTCTCCATGGGAATGAACATCCGGTATGGTGGTCCCATTTATACCTTCTTCCTGGAATTTCTTTTTGAAAAGAAAGGTTTGAAAACACCCGTTGAAGCGCTCACTGAAAATTTTGAAGCACCAGGTGGATTTGAAATCATAGGCTCTTCCGTTAAATGGGATATTGTACATCCCAACTCCTTAAGCTTTGGAGGTGACTGGAGAATCAGCAGAAGCGTAATTCTCAATTATGGGATGCGCTGTGTTTTCGATTCAAACTGGAAGATGCAAACCTTCACTCCCATTGCAACCATCAGTTGCATGATGCGATAAGAAATTCATTAAACAAACACTCTAAACTTTCAAATTATGAAAAAGAAAATCACATGGCTGATCACAGGCTTCCTGATGATTATTTCAGCCATACAAACAAATGCGCAAATCAAACCCATTGTTCAACCCGTAAGTAATATAACCAGAATTTCAGCGGTTAACCTCAAGCTGTCTAAGGTTAATAATACGTTTTCAAACAGCTTTAATCGTTCAGCCCAGGGTAGAAATGATGTTAATGCATACCTGATGTGCTACATCACTACATTGATCTTCCCCCAATACCTGGCCATTGTTTCCGGAGATGCATCAGATGCAGCCATTGACAGGATGCATTCCGGCGGTGTATTCTTTGAAAGTGAATATAAAAAACAAACCGCCCATTTATTCAGCAATCCCCAATATGAATTTGTTACGGAATCACATCCTGCAGGATATGATCCGGAAGCCATGGTTGTTTCAACTACAGACGCCATTTATGTTATTTTCAGGGGTACTGACCGTGTTGCAACCAATGCAAAGAAAACCATCGTGAGCAGGTTTATGTATGATTGGGGAGAGTGGCTGCTCTCTGATTTCGATACCAGGCTCACTGCCCCCGTTGAACTAACAGGAAAAGTTCATACAGGCTTCTGGGCTTCTTTAAGCTTTAATAATTTTAAAGACAAGCTGGTGCAGGTAATAAAAGAAAAAGGTGGAGCAAATAAAAAAGTCTGGATATCCGGCCATAGTCTCGGCAGTGCGCATGCGCAGATATTTGCCATGTATCTGGCCAATAAAGGGATCAGAGCGCAGGGCGTTTATGTTTACTCTGCCCCTCATCCCGGCACCCAGGAATTTGTTGATGCATTAGATGATCTTTTTCCAAACCAGAGACTACAACGTTTCGATTTCGGAAGTGACCCTGTAACCATGCTTGCACCATATACCCTTGGTTTTAGAAGGGCGGGTACAAGAGTATTTTATAAGGACATCAGGTCCATTCAATTTGCAGCGCCTGAAAGAAGCATTGCAGAAGCCACTGCCATTCCTTCCGGACTAATTGGTATTGGTGCTAATTTAACCGGAAAGAATTTTTGTTATCATCACCCAACCTGGATCCTGAGAGCAGCCTATACGCAATTGACAACTGCTGAAAGAGAAAAGGTTCCTGCACCGTTGCCTTTACCTGATGCCACAAGTCCAAATGGATATTCTGACGGTTGCGATGTTCTGGCAATTAACAAAGGCAAAAATGCAACAGCTCCAGGAAGTTTGCTTGAACTGGGAGCAGTTAAAATTGCGCAGGGACTAAAATTATTAAAATTCGCCGCGCAGGTGATCATGGATAATGTTACGGGAATTGCCATTACGCCTGGTGATTATTACATCAAATCCTATGCATCAGGAGGTAGACTGTCGCTTAATGAGACCGAAGGCTTTGAAAATGGAAGTGCCATGAAACTGACCACTTCAACCAGCAAGGTAAAGATCCAGAAGTTTGGAACAGTTGGTTATACCATACGCTTTGGTACCCGAAATGTAAATGGCTTATTTGGAACAGAGCTGAAAGAATATGTACTGGACAGTCAGGCGGAAGATCTTTTTGATGATGGGTCTACAACCATTCAGTTATGGGAAAAAAATTCACTGCCGGGATTAAGTGCAAACCAACGCTGGTTGTTCATCAGGCTGGAAGACAATAAGTACCTGATCAAGAATATCGCAAATGGAAAATTACTGGATGCCAATAATGCCTGTCTCGATTCCAATGAATGTGGTGTAAAAACGTGGAATCCGGTAACTGATGATCAAACCCAGATCTGGATACTTGAAAAAGCATGAATATGAATACTCCGCTATAAAAAGGATATTATGAAAAAGAAATTGATTGTTCAATTGTCAATAATGGTGTGCTTGATCTTACAATTTTCAAATGTTTTAGCACAGGAAAAACAGATCATTCCTAAAGCTATCCCCGTTTCAGGTAAGATGATCAAAGATTCTGCTGAGGCAACAGCTGAAATACCTGTTCATCTTCAATACACAGTTTTTACGGAAGAAGAAATGAAAAAACAGTGGAAAATGTTTGAGAAGGATAAAGGATGGAAAGAACTGATAAAAGAAACGGAAGAAAAAGGTTTTAAAAGAATAGAAAAATCTTCCTGGGGCTTTTCAGGTAAACTCACTGATCCCAATACAAAAAAGTCGGAAGACGTGATGTTCTGTGCTTTTGATTTTTATAGTCCATCGGTAAAGGAAAAAAAATCATTTCAAACCTGTTCCATGATCTGGAGAAAAGTAGGTCGTGATCTTTACAAGGCTTACATTGTTTTTCCTAAGGGAGAAAGCAGTACGGAGAAAAGTTTTGACCTCGCAGAAGAATGGTTTGCTGATGCCGGTGGGAAGGTAAGGAAGGCACACAGCTTTAATAAATGTTTCCGTAAATGCACCAACGGTGGAAGACATAATGTTTCTGTAGAAACATTCTTTGGTAAGATCAATGTGAAAGCTGACTGTAAAACTTCTTGCCTGAGTGGTATTGCGGTTTGCGGCGGCGTTACAGCCATCCTTGAACTGGCAACCGGAGGGCTTGGAACACCGGTACTGATTGCAACTTTTGGCATATGTGCCGGTGTAGCCTGCGGACAATGTTTTGCAATATGCGCGCTGGGCTGTTCCTGAATATGGAATCAGAAAGCTGGTGTAATGCCGGCTTTCTGATTTTTTTTCTGAAACAAAAATGAACTTCCTTAAGTTGACTGATATAGGTCAAAAAATGGTGTACCTGCTTTAGTGCGCCATATCCGAGTATTGGTCCTTTTCATCCAGTGTGGGTTCATTTAAAGCAACCACTCTTTTTGGTTTGCCTTTACGCATGGCCATGTTCAGCATTTCTACGCCAAATGAAAATGCCATACCAAAATAAATATAGTTTTTAATGTGAAGCTCTTCGGCCTTTTCCGCTGCCCATCCTTCAATTACCAGGCTTAACCCGATCATAACCAGAAACGATAAAGCCAGCATCTTTAATGTTGGATGCTTGTGAATGAAGGACGAGATGCTGGAACTGAACAAAAACATTACCACCATGGCAATGATCACTGCTGCTATCATGATCTCCACATGCTTTGCTGTGCCTCCGGCTGTGATCACACTATCAAATGAAAATACAGCATCAATCAGCATGATCTGAAAAATTGCCTGGCCCATGGATAAATAAGTTGTTTTGGCACCCATTGCCGCATGGTCCTCTCCTTCCAGCTTACCGTGAATCTCCTTCACAGATTTATAGATGAGGAATAATCCACCCAGCAACATAACCAGACTTGCCAGATCAAATGATTTATCAAAGACTGTGAATACCGATTTTCCCTTTTGGGAAAGCAGCCAGCTTAAACCAAATAACAGACCGCTACGGATCAATATGCCGGTGATCATCCATATTCTCCTTGCCTTTTTACGGTTATCCTCTTTTAAGCGGTTAAGAATAATACTAACAAAGATTACGTTATCAATGCCCAGTACAATTTCAAGTACAACGAGTACTACAAAACTTACCAGATTGTCGGCAGTAAATAAATGCTCCATAACTTTATTTGATTTCCTTACAAATTCTTTTTACAATAAACGGACCTTCATAAATGAATCCTGTCCAGATTTCAACCAAAGAGGCACCCGCATTGAATTTTTCATTTGCATCCTTTCCATTTGATATACCCCCACTTGCTACAACAGGAATGTCTTTATTCATTTTATGAATATAGTTTACAATCCCGGTTGATCTTGACCTTAGCGGTTCACCACTCAATCCTCCATTTCCGATAGCCTCAAGCTCACCATCACTGGTTTGCAGTCCTTCCCTGCTGATGGTTGTATTGGTAGCCACTATACCATCAAGACGGATCTCCCTGGTTAATGCTATTACATCATCAATCTGTGAAAGGCTTAGATCGGGGGCTATCTTCAACAATATGGGTTTTTGAATTTCTGCCTGCTCATTAAGATGTTGTAACCGGGTAAGGATCTTTTTCAAAGAATCCTTTTCCTGCAATTCCCTCAAACCAGGTGTATTGGGCGAACTCACATTTACCACAAAAAAATCAACGTATGGATGCAGCGCTTTAAAACAGATTTCATAATCCTTCCAGGCATCTTCATTAGGAGTTGCTTTGTTTTTTCCAATGTTACCACCAATCAAAAGTTTGGAGGTACGCGGTACGAGGTGCGAGGTTTGGTTTTCAGAACTTTGAACCCTTCCTATGTCAGGCCATGCTTTGAATTTTGAACTTTGAACTGAATTAAATTGCCTCCATTTCTTCAGTCGCCCTGCCACCACCTCCACACCATCATTATTAAACCCCATTCTGTTGATAAGGGCTTTGTCTTTCTTTAAACGGAATAACCTGGGCTTATCATTACCTGCCTGAGGTTTTGGCGTCACAGTTCCTATCTCAATAAAACCAAATCCCAACGCCTCTAACTCACGCAAATATTTAGCATTCTTATCAAACCCGGCACCAAGGCCAATGGGGTTTCTGAAACTAAGGCCGAACAGTTGCGTGGTGATTGATTTGTTGGAGGTGAACTGTCGCGAGATCAATTTTCTCACAAAAGAAATGGAACAGGCCATCTTCAAAAGATCCATGGAAAAATAATGGGCAGCTTCAGCAGGCAGGAGAAATAGAATGTTCCGGACAATTTTATACATCGTGTGCGAAGATAAAGCGATGAATGAATTTGAATGCGCATAACGAAGGAACTGTACGCTACCTCCTCTTATAAATTTGTACCTTAAATAATCCGTGACCATTTTTCCAATTCATTTGGTTGTTTAAGCAACTAATATTTTTTTGCCTATATTTATTACCA
>CAMPIQ010000177.1 GCA_946886475.1 uncultured Chitinophagales bacterium
GCACCAGGTACATGTGTATGAAAAAAATTCCGGTGCCGGGGGCAGGGCAAGGCAATTGAAAACAGCATCAGGTTATGTATTTGATATGGGTCCAAGCTGGTACTGGATGCCTGATGTATTTGAATCCTACTTCAATGATTTTGGACATAAAGTGGATGATTTTTATGAGTTGAAATTGCTGGATCCATCCTTTGATATGGTTTTTGAAAACAATCAATTGCTAAGCATTCCGGCCTCTTATAATAAATTAAAGGAATTATTTGAGAGGCTGGAAAGGGGAAGCGCTGTTAAACTCGATAAATTTATGGAACAGGCCCGTTTCAAATATGAAACAGGGATGAAAAAAATGGCTGAAATGCCCGGTCTTTCCCTAATGGAATTTGCCGACCGTTCCTTATTCAGTACTGCCTTGGGTCTGGATATATTTTCTTCTTTCAGCGGGCATGTAAGAAAGTATTTCAAACATCCCTACCTGACTGCACTCATGGAATTCCCGGTATTATTTCTGGGGGCCATGCCTTCTGATATGCCGGCACTTTATAGCCTGATGAATTACGCGGGCCTCAAGCTTGGCACCTGGTATCCAAAGGGTGGATTTGCAAAGGTGGTTGAATCCATGGTAGATGTCTGCAGAATGAATGGGGTGCGTTTCAGCTTTGATGCTGAAGTAGAAGAGATCCTGATTAAGGATAATCTGGTGGAGGGAATAAGGGTGAACGGGAAACAGGTAACATGTGATGCAATTGTTGCTTCTGCCGATTATCATCATGTAGAATCAATGTTGCTTCCTGAACAATACCGGAACTATACTTCCGCTTACTGGAGCAAAAAAACTTTTGCACCATCCTGTCTTATTTATTACCTGGGAATAAATAAAAAGATCAGGAATCTCCGGCACCATACCTTGTTTTTTGATGCAGACCTAGCCCGCCACTCCAGGGAGATCTACAAAAATCCCTCATGGCCTTCAAAGCCTTTGTTTTATGTATGCTGTGCATCCCGGTCAGATGAAGGATGTGCGCCGGCTATGCATGAAAACCTTTTTTTACTGATGCCCATTGCCCCGGGGCTAAATGATGATGAATCAACAAGAGAGAAATATTTCCAGATAATGATCAAAAGGCTTGAGTCATTAACAGGGGAAGAAAATTTAGTGTCACATATTGATTTTAAAAAGAGTTATTGCGTTTCCGATTTTATTTCTGATTATCATTCGTACAAAGGGAATGCATATGGCCTTGCCAATACGCTGATGCAAACAGCCATACTCAAACCCAAAATGAAAAATAAGAAAATTCCGAACCTATTCTATGCAGGCCAGTTAACCGTACCCGGACCAGGTGTACCCCCCGGTATCATATCGGGTAAAATAGCAGCACGTCAATTGGAAAAATATTTAAAGCATCAGCAATATGAAATTGATATTTGATCATTTGTCGGCAGAGGTTTGTAAAATGACAACCAGGGCCTATAGCACAAGTTTTTCAATGGGAATTTATTTTCTGAATAACCGTCTGCGTGCTCCCATTTATTCTGTTTATGGTTTTGTGAGACTGGCTGATGAAATTGTAGACAGCTTTGAGGGATATGATAAAAAATATCTCCTTGGCAAATTCAGGCATGATTGTTTTGATGCCATTGAAAAAAGAATTTCCAGCAATCCGGTTCTCAATGCCTTTCAGCATGCAGTGCATCAGTACCATATTGATATAGGCCTCATAGATACATTTTTGAAAAGCATGGAGATGGATCTTGAAAAGCAAACCTACACTTCTGAAAAATATCAAAATTACATTTTGGGCTCTGCAGAGGTTGTAGGTTTAATGTGCCTACATGTATTTACCGAAGGAAACCTTGCCACTTACCAGGAGTTAAAGCCCTATGCAATGAAACTGGGTGCAGCTTTTCAAAAGGTAAATTTTTTGCGAGATATGAAGCATGATTACCATGTACTGGGTAGAATCTATTTTCCGCATGTTGACATTAAATTTTTTGATTCTGCAGCCAAAGCTCAGATTGAACAGGAAATTGAAAATGATTTTTTCATTGCTTTACAGGGAATAAGAAAATTACCCAACTCCTCAAGGGGCGGAGTTTATCTTGCCTATGTCTACTACAGGTCATTGTTTAAAAAGATAAAAAAACTGCCCGCGCCGGAAGTAATGAGCGGCAGGATAAGGATCAATAACAGCAAAAAACTGAGGCTGATGGTAAATAGTCTGGTTGAACATAAAATGAACCTGATTTAAGTTGCTGATATAAATTTTATTTTTTACCATGTAAAAATGATTTTATGAATTCCGTTTTAAGCACATTGATAGTGTTGATAAGTTTTCTTTCAATGGAAGGTGTAGCCTGGTTCACTCATAAATATATCATGCACGGGCCTTTATGGTCTTTGCACAAGGATCATCATAAAAAGGAGTCTTATGGTTTTTTCGAACATAATGATTTCTTCTTTCTCATATTTGCTTTGCCCGGCATTGCCTGCCTGTTCTTTGGCGTGAGAATGGATTATAATTTTTTATTCTGGATTGGGATTGGCATTACCCTTTACGGGTTTGCTTATTTCCTGGTTCATGATATATTTATTCACCAAAGGTTTCATTTGTTCCGTAATAGCAATAATGCTTATTTCGCGGCAATAAGAAGAGCGCATAAAATGCACCATAAACACATTGACAAAGAAGATGGCGAATGCTTTGGCATGTTATGGGTTCCATTCCGTTATTTCAGGAACTTGAAAAAGAAATCAGCGGCATGAATTATGTTTACCTACTGGTAAATTTGTTTACCATCTTCATTCCTCTTTTATTTTCATTCCATCCCAGGATAAGATTTGATAAAGAATGGAAATATTTTTTTCCTTCTGTTTTAATAGTGGCTCTGGTATTTATAACCTGGGACGTGTTTTTTACACGAATGGGGGTTTGGAGCTTTAATCCGGAATATATTACGGGTATTTACTTTTTTAATATTCCGATAGAGGAGGTCATGTTCTTTATTTGTATACCCTATGCCTGCGTTTTTACATTCTACTGTCTGGACAGGTTTTATAAACTGGGTTGGAAGGCCCCAACCGAAAAAGCCTTCGCACTTATGTTTGCCCTGTGGTTATTACTGCTGGGTGTAGTTTTTCGCGACCGGTGGTATACCATGACGAGCTTTGTTTCAACGGCATTTATCTGTCTTTTCCTTGTTTTTATCGCAAAGGTCAGCTGGTTTGGAAAAGCAGTAACAGTTTATACCCTGTTACTGTTTCCTTTTTTTATTGTTAATGGAATACTTACAGGTACCGGACTTGAACAGCCGGTAGTTATGTATAATAATGAAGAGAATCTTGGTGTGAGGTTACTTACCATTCCTTTGGAAGATTCTGTTTATGGATTTGAATTGTTCCTTTTAAACTTATTCTTCTTTATTCTTATAAGGGAAAAATGGATGTCCCCGGCAATTGCCGGAGAGGTGCCTGTGCCGGCCCGTTAGCTTTTGTAGAAGGCAGAAACACATCTGTCATAACAAAACTTTACCCTTAATCAGTAAAAAGTACCATAAAATCTTTAACCCGTTCCCGCTTGTGGCATACTGGTAAACTACCTTTGTGGCTTGAAAAAGATAAAGGATCCCATACCGGTATACGATATCTGTACAATTGATCAAAGGTCGGGGAAGGATCTCCTGGTAGAACGTTTTGGGCTCTATCTGGAGAAACATTACCGGGATCTTCATCCTCCACACAGGCATTCCTTTTATCATATGGTGTTATTTACCGGGGGCGGGGGAAAGCATACAATAGATTTTGAACAATTCAAGGTAAAACCTTTCCAGATTTATTTCATGATCCCCGGCCAGGTGCACAGCTGGCATTTTGAAAAAGCAGTGGATGGATATATTGTTCATTTTAAAGAAGAATTATTTACTTCTTTCCTTTTGAACGGACATTTCCTGGACAGGTATTCTTTTTTTAGCGGTAATAGTAAAGATGGGGTTTGTCAATTGCCTTTGCATGTTCACGATCAGGTTATTTCCATTTTTGAATCCATATTGAAAGAAGTAAGTAATAAGGAATCTCAGGGTCTGGAAATGATCAGCCTCAAATTACTTGAACTGTTTATCATTGTAGACAGGTCATGTTACCGGCAAAAGGCGAGAACCATTCCTTTACAAAAATTGCAGGTTTTGAAAAGCTTTCAGCATCTGATTGAAAAATATTATAAAACTATCCGGCTGCCGGGCGAATATGCAGGATTGTTATACATCACACCTAATCATCTTAATGCTTTATGCCAGGATCTACTTGGAAAAACAGCCGGGGAGTTGATCAGGGAAAGAGTGATCCTGGAAGCAAAAAGATTACTTACCAATGCAGGTATGAATGTAACAGAAATAGCCAGTGAATTGAATTTCCAGGATAATTCTTATTTCAACCGTTTTTTTAAAAAATACACTGGTCAAACTCCTGATGTTTTCAGGAGATCCTTTATATAAAATGTTCTTATGAAGAATGCTAATGATTCAGGCAAACCCAATGTAATATTCAGCATATTCAGTAACAGGTGTCCGAGATGCAGAAGAGGTGCAATGTTCAAAAACAAAGGTGCCTTCAGGATAAAAGGCCTGATGGAGATGAATGAACGTTGCCCCGTTTGTACGCAACCGCTTGATATGGAGCCGGGATTTTATTATGGTACAAACATTATCAGCTACATTCTGGCTACCCTGATATCAGCCATCACATTTATTGTATGGTGGTTCACAATTGGTTTCTCACTTTCAGACAGCCGTTTTTTTTGGTGGATAGGTGCTAATGCCATATTGCTTGTTGTACTACAACCGCCTTTGATGAGGATATCAAGAACAATATGGATCAGCTTTTTTGTTCCTTATAGTGCCAACTGGAGCCATGGTGATATCATTGAAGAATTCAGCGTAAATAAGGAGCAGGCGGGAAACTGGTAGGAGGAGATTCCTGGTTCAAAATTCATAGTTCAAAGTCAGAATCTGATAGTAATATGTTTACAACTGCCTTTTAATCTGCGTGTTCATGATGCATTATAGATATTTGCTTCGGTCCACAAAGGCATTTGGGCCATACTTATTCCGGTTCAATGTGGCAATTGATCCCTGAGAAGGCCATAAACCCAGGTGCCTGCAATTGCACTTAGAAATATAATTAAAACTACAAAAGCTCCGGAACCTATCAGAGCAAAAATGGGTCCGGGGCATATGCCGGTCATGCCCCATCCCAGGCCAAATAGCAGACCACCCAGCACCTGTCCTTTATGAAATCTTTTTTTTTGAAACCTTACCGGTTCTCCATGAATGGTCCTGATGTTGAATTTTTTAATTAGCCAGATGGAAGCCGCGCCTGTAAGTACAGCAGTTCCCATTACTCCAAACATGTGGAAGTTTTGAAAGCGGAACATTTCCTGCATCCTTACCCATGATATGATCTCGGCTTTTACAAAAACGATCCCAAATATAATTCCAACGAAGAGGTACGTAAAGTTGTAGTACCATGGATGCTTTAATTCTGTTTCATTCACGCATATGGAATCCAGTGAGCGCACTTCGTAATCCATATCAGTTGAAGGATTTGCTTTATTTGATTCTGTAACTGCAACGCCGTCGAAACTTTTGATCAATGCCATGTTGTTGTTTTATAATCCAAGTATGAGTGGAAGGATAAAGTTGGCCATTACAACTCCTCCCAACATGAAACAAATTGTTGCGATCAGTGATGGGGGTTGCAGGTTGCTCAATCCCATAATTGAATGTCCGCTGGTACATCCTCCGGCATACCTGCTTCCAAATCCAACCAGGAACCCACCGCCAGTTAAAAGGATCATCCCTTTAAGCGTAAATAAGCTTTCCCAGCTGAATATTTCGGCGGGTAAAAAATGGCTGGTATCAAATATGCCATAGGTCTTTAATTCGGCTGATAAGGCAGGAGCCACTTCAATTTCATTTGGATTTGATAAGAACACGGCAGCTAAAAAACCGCCTGTTAAAATACCAGCAACAAAAAACAGGTTCCATGTTTCTTTCTTCCAGTTATATTGGAAAAAGGTGATTTTTCGCGGAAAACATGCAGCGCATATATGACGCAGATTTGCTGAAATGCCAAAATTCTTATTTCCCAACAGGAGAAGGGCAGGTACGATCAGGCCAATGATAGCGCCTGCAATATACCACGGCCATGGCTGCCTAAATAATTCCATAAAAGTATTTTAATTGAAAAAAATAAGGAGAGCGGGGAATAAAGTTCAGATAACCCAAACTCTTTCTCCGCTCTCTTTTCTTTACACTTGCATGGTGGCCTCGACAGGAATCGAACCTGTATCCAGAACTTCGGAGGCTCTTATACTATCCATTGTACTACGAGGCCAGTGGAGGTCACAGTTCAAAGTTCATAGTTCATAGTCAGTTTAATTA
>CAMPIQ010000178.1 GCA_946886475.1 uncultured Chitinophagales bacterium
TAAATTATAAAATTAAAAGAATCTGTCATAAAGCCAAAACTGGTTAAATGTAAGCATTTGGTAAGTGCCTGGGCATTTCGAGGTCACGATTCATATAACCGCTTACCAAATGCCATCACCGGTTTTTCAATTTTGGTATAGATAAGTAATGCAACAACTACCATTATCAGTATCACCAAAACTACAATGGTTGCACGATCAACGAAACCGCCAAACTGGTTATGCAAATAATGGATCAGTATAATACCCACCGACTGATGGATCAGGTATAAGGAATAACTGGCGAGCCCCACACCTGCAAACATTTTATTGGACACAGGCTGTAACCATTCCCTTTTGTAAACGAACAGAATAAAAATGGCCGCAAACGATAATATAAAGGATTTTTCAATCCAGTCGTTCTTTACCAATTCTACGAAAAACAATTGCATCATAAAAAGTACCGTAATACTCATCATAAGCAACGGACTTATAGCCTGACGCATAAATTTTTTATAGAAAAATATACCCAAAGTGAAAAAGGTAATGTATTTGGGAAAAAGGAGAAAATTAACTGCCTGTGAAAAAAATGAGATTGCTCTTATAGCCCGGAAGCCAAAAGGGTCCTGTATAAGTATTATCTGTGTACCAACACTAAACAGCGAGAGGAGCAGCCAGTTCCTCAGGAAATTTTTTTTATCAATAAAATACAGGCACGCAGACAAAATATAAAACTTCACTTCTACTGCCAAAGACCAGTATGCCCCGTCTATATAACCTACTTTTTTACCAAGAATAGGTTCCCATATAAATGTGTCCGTAAATGTAAGGCTGGGTAGAAATGATTCCAGGGGCCGGTGAAGGCCCGGAAACCGCATGTCCTGGTCTATAAGCCTGACTGCAATGTAGGTAAATACAGAGCATACTAACATAGCCGGGAACAAGCGGATAATCCTCTTTATAAAAAATGATTTGATGCTTCTGCAGTTCTCAAGTGTAAGAAATATAACAAATCCTGAGATCATAAAGAACAGTTCCACCCCCAGGTAGCCGTATTTGAAAAGAATAAATTCCGAATATGGTGAACTATGCGGGACTTCGATACCGGGACGGGCAAAAGCAGAAAAATAATGGAAAAATATAACAAGGAAGATAGCAATGAACCTGAACACATCAAGCAAATCGATCCTGGTTTTTGTTATTGCCATTATAGCCTGGTGATCTTTTTTCGGAAATTTAAAATAGTATCTGCGGTTCCATCAGGAAATCAAAATCTTTATAAGAAAGAAATTGAACCTGACTTATGCAAATAGAAACTGACTGATAAGATTATAAAAGAAGCAATTGAACCGGATTACCCCCTCTTCCTGAATAGGCGGAAGTATAAAGCCCTAAATGGTTTTATAATTTGAAAAGAATAATTTTTACCGTCAATCAATGTGTTGGATCTTCCAATATTCATAGTATGTAAACCAAAGGGATATTTGCTTTGTTCATCCGGCATGATCCGGCCTTCAGTTTCAAAAATAAATTCATTTTCATCAAGCTTTATAATCCTTCGCCTTATAATACCTCCACCATATTGTTTTTCATTATACTGTGTGAACCAAAACATTTGACCATTTTCAAAGATCACAGTCCCTGCACCCCGGCAATTTTGAATGGTTAAAGGGCTATAGGAAGTACGCGTCCATGGACCTTCGATGGTATCAGCATAAAAGATCTCCAGCTGATGATTGAAATCATTCAGGGGATTGGCGAACATCCAGTATTTCTGATTATGGTAAAAAACTGTAGGGTCTACCAGGTTACAATTCTCAATTAAAATTTGCTCGCGAACGATCTTATTCTCATTCTCGTCTATCTCCAGCATTTTAATGCAATTGTCAAATGCGGACTCCGGGATGATAAAGCATTTACCATTTATTCTGATTACCTGGGGATAGGAATAGTGCTTGCTTTTTGAATTGATCATTTTCATTTCGCGGATACTCCAGTCCTCATTCAGGAAAACAATGGCCAGCTTACCAATTTTCTCATGGAAATAAAGACATTCACAGATGATCATCCTTTTGCTTTCATCCAGCCAGTGGGGATCTGCCAGAAAAAATCCTCTATTGAATTTTAACCAGATAACGTGTGCATCAGGAATTGTTACAACGTTCCTGACCTCAGGAAGCAGATCGTTTCTGACTATACCCACCACCCAGTAATCCTCAAAAAACAACCTGTAGAATAAATTTCTTTTTACACTAGCATTCACACTTAATCTTTTTGAAGAATAACACAGGAAGCACTATAATTTTTAAAGGAATTTGGAAGGTATTGGATGAGATATTTCCAGGTTCGGAATTTATAAAAAGGCGTAAAGATCCTTGTTAGTATAATAAGCCCGAAACGTGGATTTTTAGTTACTGACCTGAAAAAACTGCCCGATCCGGATACTATTTTTTTATCAATGGTTTTAAATCCTTTGAACAATGAAATAAGGTTATCCGGATCTGGCCTGTAATAACTATCGTATGGATCGGGGGTGTATGGAAAATTGAAAGAGGTACTTAGATATAATAAGCCTTTGGAAGGCAGGATCTCACTGATTACGTTTACAAGATTTAACCGGTCCTGTTCTTCAAGGTGCATCAGGAGGTTATTGCAAAAAATGGTCCTGCATTTCAATTGCTTAACCTGCTCTAAAAAATCAGGATCAGAAAGGTCGCCGATTATGTCAACCCCTTCAGCATTTTTTTGATCCAGGTGAATTACACGGATTTCCCTGTTTTCCAAAACAGAAAAAATGAACTGATCGATCTGTGGCTGTTCAATGGAACGGAAATGCCTGGTTGAACTGCCTATATTCAGTACAGGTGAGGCGTTGCCGGACAGTATATGCCCTAGCCGGTCACCAAACCAGATGGCTTCTTCTCTTAACATAGTTTCATCTTATCTCCCAACAATGATAAATATTTTTCAGACATCATAGTGCTGGAAAAATATTTATTTGCCAAATGCCTGCCGTTATTGCCATAACCTAATCTCAATTCCGGATTTTGAGCTAGATAAATCATTGCAGATGTTATCTTTTCAACAGAATTAGGGACCAATATGCCAACATCAGCATTGAGCATATTACTGATCCCATTAACATCCGATGCCAATACCGGCAGCCCGGTGGACATGGCTTGCATAATGGCAGTGCTCATAGTTTCGCCTTTAGAAATATGTACATAAATATCAAGTGACTGGTAAAAACGAACCATTTCATCCTCTTTAAGCATTCCTGTAAAAATTACAGCATCGGCAATACCTAAACTTTGAACCAGCTGCTTAATTTGAGGGAGGGTTTCTCCGTCACCTGCAAGCTTCAATATTGATGCCACGTGATTTTTGTGGAATTCAAAAAATGCCTGTACAAGCATCATATGATCCTTGGAAGGTGTGAACCGGCTCACCATACCCATTGAAAAACCTTTATTATTAGCAGGATCAGGCCTGAACTTATTTGTATCAATTCCATTAGGAATTATTACCACCTTGTTCTGCCTGAATTTATTCTGTAAAAGTTCCTTAAGTTCCTGGTAATAAGCCTGGGTAAGAACTATGATATTATTGGAATACCGCATGGAAAGAGCGGAACAAATTTTATCAAAACGGGTCTTAAGCCCATTGGACATATGCTCTATAACGAAAAGTTTCTTTTTTTTCAGGCGTGCAGCCAATGCAGCCGGAATTATTGTGTTCACACTATTCAGGAATATGAAATCAATTTCTTTTGCACTGATCAAAGAATAAAGTTTCCTCCATGCCAGAACAGGATTACCCGGCCGTGGCCTGATATAACTATAGGGCAAACCCAGGGTAAGGCATTTCATCTTATATTCTTCTACCAAAGGTTCAATTCCGTAAAAGACCAATCTGCTCCTGTTGCGGAATTCAACACTGCTTTCAAGAAGGGAAAAAACCACACTTCCATGTCCCCCCAGCCCTGAATATAAAATGTGAATGATATCCCTGTCTGCCTTACCCGGAAAATCTGGTTCCTTATTAGCTATTGTCACAATTTATATTTAATCAGGTTTTAATTTAGTGTTGCAGATCCTTTCAAATAACACTTCATATATTTTTCTGTTACCTGATTTCCCCAGGTGATATCCATCCTCCAGAAAATCCTCCTTAGAATCCAGCAGGTTAACTAAATCTATAAACTCTGCTCCCGTTTCATTACTAACTTCCTTTAATAACTCATTATAGCCTATAACATTTTCCCTGTATCCGAAGCTTCTTTTTAATATTTTATCTGAAGGCATGATGATGCCTATAATATATATTGCAGAAGCATATTTTTTCGCAGTCAGTATAACCTTCTGAGAGTATTTTTTGAAATCCTCAGGCTTTACAAAAACCCTTGGAAATCTTTTGGTCATATACAGGCGTCTCCTGGAAAAATACCCAATGATCTTCTGTCTGACAGAGATGGGGAGCCGTTCAAGCAATTTTTGCTGGAATTCTGAAAATAACCTTGGTGCACAATCCACTATACCAATATGGTAAATAAAAACATCTGGTTTGTAATCATGAATATCATCACAAAGATTGAGATACATTGCCTGTTTCCGCGAGTTATTAGCTCTTCTTGACCTGTTTATAACCCGCCATTCGGGTACCATATGCTCCTGCAAAAGTGCCGGGAATGTATCTTCATACAAAATACCTTCTTTGGGCCTGGGCATGGACAAACTATCACCGGATATGACCAATTTTTTCATCAACATTGACTATACTGTTTTATGAGAAAACCCTATTCTCCCTTATTGACCACTTTATTTAAATTAACTGAATGCCAAAGTAATTTCAATGATCTGAAATTTAATGCCAGAACCAAAAGCAGTATTAGGAAAAAAACCGGAATATATACAAGAACATTAGTGTATAAATAATGGTAACTATAAGTTGCTCCCAGGCCAGCAATCAATAAGAAGAATAATACGAAGTATTCGGGGGTAAGCCGCCTGAAAGCAAAGAGTTGGATATTCAGGTGATTATTTAAAAAGAAGATCAGACAGCACTGGAGCAGCTGAACCACAAAAAGGGACAATGGCAGGGCAAAAATCCCAAGAGAATCAATCAAACCAAGTCCTACAAATACTCCGGTTACCAAAGAAATGCTGTTGGCAAAAGGCAAATACTTGGTTTTCTTGAAAAACATCACAGGCAAACCCCACACAGTAAATATCAGCCTGGGAATATAAACCAGGCATAGTAAGGGGAAATAATCCATTATATCCCAGTATCGCTCATCAATAAAAGCATGCAGGATGATCCCGGTGAAAGAAATCAGGGCAGCAATTACTAATGCATTTATGATGATCGTAAACTTAAAAGTATCGGCGATATTAGCATCAGACTTGCCATTGATGCTCAAAAACCTGAATACCTGTGGATATACAGCCGATTGTACGGAATTTATGAAGATCTCAACTACAGAAGCCACCAAAACTGCAAAGCCATATTCGCCCAGCTGACTAAGAGAAAATTTTTGCTCAACCAGTACTTTATCGAAATTGGTAAAAGCAATATTGAGCAGTATATAAGGTACCAGTGGCAATGCATAAACAAGCATCGTTCTGCATAATTTCCAGTCGAAATTCAAAGACTTACCACTAAAAAAAAACAAAAACAATGGTATCAGAGTTATTACACTTCCCCACATACGGCCCTGTATACTACCATCCGCTCCCATTTTTAAAACCGCAACTCCTATATAAATAGAAGAGGCGGCACTAAGAAAAAACAGAACAGACCATAAAGCATATTTCCCTGCCATTTCCTCATTTCGATAATATGTAAGAACAAGCAATTGTATATTCATTACAATAGCTGTAACAAGAATGTAATATCCATATCTTGAAAAAGTAAAGACCTCGTTGGCAAAAAACTTATCAAATGCCCAGGAACCTGCCAGGGAACATATACCCCAGAAGAACAAACCAACGAATACAAAAAAGATAAGGGTTGTGGACAAGAGCTTCTCAAGCGATCTCCTGTCATTTAAATGGTCGTAATAAAATCTGGAAAAAGCTCCCGTCATACCTACGTGAAGCAATGGAGTTAAAACTGTTTGCACAAGCAGAGCAAGTGTAATAAAGGCATAATCGGCCTTATCAAGATAACGCGTATAAATAGGAAGCAGAAAAAAATTAACGGCAGGAGCCAAAAAACCAAGGAATACATAAATAAATGAACTCTTTAATATTTTCTTATGCTTCACCATCAGTATTAGATATGTTTCGCCGGCTTTGCAAACGGATAAACATGTAGTTCCCGTTTCAAATAAGATCTGACTCTTAAATTCCTTTTATTCAATACTGTTCTCAAAACACAAAACAACTGGTAAATTGAACGACCGGACAT
>CAMPIQ010000179.1 GCA_946886475.1 uncultured Chitinophagales bacterium
ATATAAAAGTCAACCTGTTTGTGGCTGGCCGACCATGAAATTTTCCTTTACAGAGATGCCAGGCCATGAACTTTGAACTTTAGCAACCTTCATCATACATCACACTAAAGCCGGTTACTTTATTATTAGTTAGATAAAACACAATGAGTTTGCCATCTTCCCCATGCAGCCACACAGTTGAACGGGTCTTGCTTTTGGTCTGGTTGTCGTCTTCATATTCCGGCATTATCTGTATCATGTAATCATTATAAGTGCTGATGATCTTTAGTTTATCATCGCCAATGGATATGCCCGACCTTGTTTTTATTCCGGTGCTGTTGGTTTTAACTTCGTAAATGATGAAACCTGTACTTTTTTCGTTGATATAATCCCTATCCATGATTACCTGATAAGGAACATTTCTGAACAGGATATTCAACGTGTCCCTCTCCCAGTTTTCTTTTTTAAGCAGGTGAACAAGCTTAACCGGCTGGCCGGTTAGTTTTTCCAGTTCAGCCCTGTTCATGCCCAGTTTAATTTCTCCTATGCCAGCCGTTGTAACAGATGCATTATTTTGTGCGTTCAATGAAGAGTAAAAAAGAAAGAGCAGCAGTGATGGCAGGAATTTCATAACCTTAGTTTAATGTAAAGCTACAATAGTGAATTAATTTTCCATATAGATGAATTGCTGCCTGGTTGCAGGGATTACACGAATTGCGGATCACGAAATACACGGGAGCATAACCAGGTTATTACGAATGGCTATGCTATCATGGGCGTTTACCTTCTCCTGACCGTCTTAGACGGATAGGTTACTTTAAATTTATAGACAATGCAACCGGAATGCTATAGCGAGCGGGATCTGAAATTGATGTTTGGGCAGGTTGCCAGGAATGACAATGATCTTTCCGGCATTATAGAGCAATATGGTTATCCGCCCGATTGGACCAGGCCCAATAGTTTTGAAACGCTGGTGTTGACCATATTGGAACAACAGGTTTCACTTGCTTCTGCTTATGCCGCGTATAAAAAATTAAAGGAAAGGGTCCCTTTCATTCCTGAAATGGTTTTAAAACTGAGCGATGAAGAATTAAAGAGTTGTTATGTAAGCCGGCAGAAAATAATTTATATCCGCCAGCTTGCAGATGCAATTGCATCAGATACCATTAACCTGAAAAAATTTGAAACCCAGCCTGACGATGCAGTTAGAACAGAATTGAAAAAATTAAAAGGCATCGGCGACTGGACCGTTGACATTTACCTGATCCATGCTTTACGCAGAAAGGATATCTTTCCCACGGGCGACCTTGCACTTGTCAACTCCATTAAAATGGTTTTGAAAAAAGAATCCATCAACAAAAAAGAATTGCTGAACATTTCAGAACAATGGAAGCCATACCGATCCTTTGCCACTATGTTGTTCTGGCATTATTACATCAGGAAAAAAGGGATCAGGATCCTGCATTGAGTTTTTAATCCTGCCTTTCATTTTAATGCATGCTTTTGAATCTGCTCATCACATATACAAACCCCCATCCACCCCTATCACCTGTCCGGTAACATAACTGCTCATATCAGAAGCCAGGAATAAACAAACATTTGCAATGTCTGCTGCGGTACCAAATTTACCAAGTGGAATTCCGGCTTTGTATTTATCTGCCTGCTCGCCTTCTTTTAAATAAGATGTCATATCGGTCTCCACAAAACCGGGTGCCACAGCATTGCAACGTACATTACGGCTACCCAGTTCCTTAGCTACTGATTTGGTAAAACCAATAACACCGGCCTTTGATGCCGCATAACTTGCCTGACCTGCATTTCCCATCAATCCAATTACAGAACTCATATTAATGATACTTCCAGCTTTTGCCTTCATCATTGGACGGATCACCTGTTTGGTCATATAAAAAACACTATTGAGGTTGATGCCTATCACATCTTCCCACTGATCCGGCGTCATCCTCAGCAACAAATTATCTTTTGAAATGCCTGCATTGTTAACGCAGATATCAACCGCGCCAAACTCCTTGACCACCTCATTTACAAAAGATTCACACTGTGAGAAATCGCCTGCATTGCTCCGGTAGGCTTTTGCTTTTACACCAAACGTAGCCAGTTTTTCCTGTAGTGCATTTGCTTTTTCAGCACTGCTTTCACTCACATAGGTAAAAGCAATAGAAGCGCCATGTTCGGCAAATTTTAATGCAACGCCTTCTCCAATTCCACGTGCAGCGCCTGTTACAATCGCAACTTTTCCTTCAAGTAATTTCATGAGTTGATTTTAGTAGTTATCAAAAGTAATTCATTCTACTTTTCCATAAAATGCAGGAAGCAGTATTATAAAAAAAGATGCGGTTGAAGATTAGAAAATGAGAAAGAAAATAAACATCGTTTCTGCTTGCTGCAAGTATCGGTCAACTGGATTAACCGGCCGGCGCAAACTGAAGTTGTTATCTGCCTTTTAAGAAAGCCTTCAATTCTTCCAGCAATTTCCGGTCGTTGCTAAGTCTTGGAACTTTATGTTGTCCGCCCAGCTTCCCTTTGCTGGCAAGCCAGTCCTTGAAAGTATTTTTCCTGATGCTGGTTACAATGGGCATCCCTAATGCAATATCATGGTATCGCTTGGCCTCATAATCGCTGTTGCTGGATTTAAGCGAGGCATCCAGTTCATAAATAAACTGGTTGAGGTCGTGCGGATCCTTTTCAAATTCAATTAACCATTCATGGGCACCATTTGCAGCATCTGAAAAATAAACAGGTGCTGCCGTATAATCATTTACTATAGCGCCTGTTTTTTCGGATGCCATGGCAATGGCTTTGTCTGTATTGTCAACGATCACTTCTTCGCCAAATGCATTGATATAATGTTTCAGCCTTCCCGAAACTTTAATTCGAAAGGGCCTCAATGAAGTAAATTGTATGGTATCGCCTATCAGGTAGCGCCAAAGTCCACCTTTAGTTGAAATTATCAATGCGTAATTCTTATCTATCTCCACTTCATCCAGCTGAATGGTTTTGGGATGTTCACTTCCATATTCATTGATGGGCATGAATTCATAGAAAATCCCATGATCGCACATCAGTAACATGCCATCTTCATGTACATCGTCCTGCGCGGCAAAAAAACCTTCCGAAGCATTATACATCTCAAGGTAATTGATGGGTGCACCTATCAGTTTCTCAAATTGTTGTTTGTATGGAACAAAGCTTACTCCTCCATGCATGTAAAGTTCAAGCCCGGGCCATACCTCCTTGATTGTTGATTTACCGGTGATCTCCAGTACCCTCTTCAATAAAACGATCAGCCAGGTAGGTACGCCGGCCATGGAGGTCACATTTTCATGGATGGTGGTTTGCGCAAGCTTTTCCAATTTACTTTCCCATTCGTCCATGAGAGCAATAGACAAATCAGGTGTTCTTAACCAGTTGGCCCAAAAAGGGGAGTTTTGTAATATAACCGCACTGAGGTCGCCATATTGTACTTCGGCATTCACACTATTGATCTGGTGGCTGCCACCGATCACCAAACCCTTTCCGGTTAATAATTCACTATTGGGATGTGCCGCATAATAAAAACTGAGTACATCCTTCGATGCGCGGTAATGATTTTCCTTGAGGCTTTCATCGCTAACAGGAATGAACTTGCTTTTGTCACCAGTAGTACCACTGCTTTTTGCAAACCAGGTTACAGGTGTGTTCCACAACAGATTTTCTTCTCCTTTCATCATCCTTTCAATAAATCCTTTAAGCGCTTCGTAATCAAAAATGGGAAGTCTTTTTTTGAAGTCATGAAGCGACTGAAGAGATGAAAAACGATGTTGCCGGCCAAATTCAGTGTATTGTCCTGCTGCTATAAGATCCTGCCATACTATGAACTGCGCCCGTACTGGATCATTCACCCACTGTTCGATAGACCAGATACGCATCCTGGCAAGGGTTGATATGGCAGGGCTAAGCAATTTCATTGTAACTGGCAAGATAGCGAGAATAGCTAAAGAAAATGGGCTAGGCAGAATGCTCGAGCTGGAATTTTTTGAAGGTATTTAAAAGGGCATCGATCCTGTTGATATCATCATAATCACCTTCCAGGTGTTTTTGAATTTCATTTTTAAATTCAGGGTCTTTTACCTGGTCTTTAAAAATTTTTATGGCATTGAGCAGTTCTGTTGATGTCTTTTCAAATTCTTCTTCATTAACTTTCTGTTCCAGGTCAACGGGAATCTGGTGTTCAACCGCCGTCACTAAATTTTCTGATCTTTCTTTATCAAAATACGCCTGCCTTGCAGATTCAAGGCTGCGTATAATATTCTCAATGCCCGGCGTAGTATGCAGGTCGTCGTACAGATAATCCTTTCTTTTTAGTTCGAAATTCCTGCCGAGGTAGAGTTTTTTTACCTGTTCATCGGCCGCAAGCTCTTCAGCAGTTCCGTGTTTATAGATCTTACCCTCTATGAGAAGGTATGCCCTGTCGCAAATAGACAGCGTTTCGGTAACATTATGATCTGTAATGAGGATGCCAATGTTTTTATATTTTAACCTGGCAACAATAGCCTGGATGTCTTCCACGGCAATTGGATCAATGCCGGCAAATGGTTCATCCAGCAAAATAAATTTTGGATCAACCGCAAGTGCCCTGGCTATCTCGGTACGTCTTCTTTCACCCCCACTCAGCACATCTCCATTGCTTTTTCTTACGTGTGTTAGCCTGAATTCGAGCAGTAGCGATTCAAGCCGTTCCTTCTGTTCCTTTTTAGTCAGGTCTGTCATTTCAAGTACTGCGGAAATATTATCCTCCACACTGAGCTTTCTGAAAACCGAGGCTTCCTGTGGCAGGTAACCAATTCCCATCTGTGCCCTTTTATACATGGGAAGCCTGGTAATATTCATGTCGTTCAGGTAAACTTCGCCTTCATCAGGCTTGATGAGCCCAACGGTCATATAGAAAGTGGTGGTTTTGCCGGCACCATTCGGCCCTAATAATCCTACAATCTCGCCCTGCTTCACTTCAATGGAAACATGGTTCACAACGGTTCTTGCCCGATACTTCTTAACCAGGTCTTTTGTATGTATAACTATGCTCAATTATTTCTTTTGGTAAAAATAACGGTAAACGGTTAGCCCCAATACTTTGAATAATGCTTTTGTATTTCGTTAACTGCATATTATGTTTGCACCCTGATGAAACTAATGTTCCATCCCGCCTGTAAAAAGATAATCAATACGGATGAAAGTCACCGATCACATAAAACCGAAAGAAGGATCTACGCCCGTTTCCTTTGAAATTTTGCCGCCATTAAAGGGTAAAGGGATCAATGCATTATGGGAACACCTCGATCCATTGATGGAATTCAAGCCATCCTTTATCAATGTTACCTATCACCGGAGCGAAAGCATGTTCAAAAAGAAACCCGATGGCACCTTTGATAAGGTTGAAGTCCGGAAGCGTCCGGGTACGGTTGGAATTTGCGCGGCCATCATGAACCGGTATAAGGTAGATGCCGTAGCCCACCTGATATGTGGCGGTTTCAGCAGGCAGGAAACGGAAGATGCCCTGATTGACCTGAACTTCCTTGGTGTTGATAACGTACTTGTATTAAGAGGTGATGCGCCCAGGAATGAAAGTGCATTTGAACCGGAGGCCGGCGGGCACCGTTATGCCATTGAACTTTTACGCCAGGTAACCAATATGAACAATGGAATCTATCTGGAAGAAGACCTGAAGAATGCAGTTAAAACCAATTTTTGCATTGGGGTTGCCGGTTATCCTGAAAAACATTTTGAAGCTCCGAATATGCAGACAGACCTTGCTTATTTAAAAGCCAAGGTAGATGAAGGCGCAGAATATGTTACCACCCAAATGTTTTTTGACAACAATAAATATTTTGAATTTGTAAGGCACTGCCGCGAAGCAGGTATCAATGTTCCCATCGTACCCGGGCTTAAGCCAATCAGTACTAAAAAACAGCTTTCTGTTATCCCCAGAACCTTTCATGTGGACATTCCTGAAGAATTATCAAGTGAAATATTAAAATGCAAAACTGATAAGGATGTGGAAGTGGTAGGAACGGAATGGTTACTGAAACAATCAAAGGAGCTTAAGGCCAAAGGAGTGCCCGGATTACATTATTATACCCTCGGCAAGCCCCACATGGTGAGCAATGTGGTGAAAGAGCTGTAGGAATATTGAACAAGGAACAAGAGTTGGTGATTTTTGA
>CAMPIQ010000180.1 GCA_946886475.1 uncultured Chitinophagales bacterium
ATTCATATATATATCCTAATTTAATCCCTTATTGTAAAACCATCCAATCCAACTGCAATGAAAAATCAGATTCAAACCTCTCGCAGAGAGACAGCCGAATTACAGGCTAAAAATGCTATTCAAAAAATTCATAACTGGACAGAAAAGAATTACCCCAGGCTGGCCGCTGTTACCAGGTCAAGGTTAATTATTGAATGTCTGATTGAAATGGCGGAAGAAAGGAAATACCTGGCAACACATAAGTAACCTTTCTGCCTGTTCTGCATGCTGTTTTAGCGCATCTTATTTGTTATGCCTGGTTTTTATTTCCTGCAGGGTCCTTGCGGCCAATACCCTATTTTTGCGGCGAAAAATATAAAATCAGAATAATGACTAACAGAACATTTACTATGATCAAGCCCGATGCCATGAAAAACGGGCATGCCGGGGCCATCCTTGACAAGATCATCAAAGCAGGTTTCAGGATCGTAGCCCTGAAGCAAACCTTGCTGACAAAGGAAAAAGCCGGAGAATTTTATGCAGTTCACAAAGAAAGACCGTTTTATGGTGAACTCGTTCAGTTCATGAGCAGCGGGGTGATCATTGCAGCCATCCTGGAAAAGCAAAATGCAGTTGCAGATTTCAGAACACTTATTGGTGCTACTGATCCCTCAAAAGCAGATGAAGGAACCATTAGAAAGTTGTTTGCAACTTCACTGGGTGAAAATGCCGTTCACGGCAGCGACAGTGATGAAAATGCAGCCATTGAAGGAAGCTTTTTCTTTTCCGGACTTGAACAGTTCTGATATGGCATTCAAATAATTGAATTGGGAGGCCTTCGGGCCTCTTTTTTTATAAGTAATTACCATTAAACTATTGTTATTCCGGTAATCCATTGGATTACCGGAATGTTTTTTATATAATTGATTTTTTCAAACGAAAACTATGCGCTCCATATTCCGGCCGGTACTTATTTCCTCCTTCCTGTTAATTTCAGTTTTTTGTGTTTCACAATCGAACCCGGAAATTGAAACCATTACCCAGGACCAGTATAATTTAAAAGAATGTTCTTTTGATAAGGAAGCAGATGCGGTTGTGATATTCGATAAGGCTACATCTAATTATGATGATGAGTACAGGTTAGTTACTACAAGAAGGATCAGGATAAAAATCCTGAAGGATAACGGAATTGAAAGGGCTAATATCAAAATACCCTATTACAGTAAGGATGATTTTGAATTAATCAGGAAGATCGATGGATTTTCAGTTACCACTGGAGCAAATGGAGATCCTGAATGGAGCCACCTCGATAAAAAATCTATTTATAAGCGAAAGATAAATGAACTGTATTCAGAAGTGAGTTTTGCCCTTCCCAATGTGAAGGCCGGCAGCATTATTGAGTACGGGTACGAAAGCATAATGGAACATTATGGTGGATTGAACGACTGGTATTTTCAAACGGACATTCCGGTTATGTTCAGCTATTATAATCTTTATGTGGTTCCAAATGCAGTTTTTACTTATGTAGTAAAGAAGAGCCCTGCTCTTGATGTAGATATACAGCGCGATGCCCAGACAGGCCGCATCTCATTTGCTATGAAACACATCCCTGGTTTACGTGGTGAAAATTACAGTCCTTCATTCAGGAATTACCTTCAAAGAATAGACTTCCAGCTCTCCGCCGTAACCCGGTATGGTCAAACCATAAAATATACTACAACATGGCAACAGCTGAACAAAGAATTGCTGGAAGATAAAAATTTTGGCGGCGCATTAAAAAGATCCCTTGCCGGTTCTGATGATGTAAAACCAATATGGGATAAGGCAGGAAGTCCATATGAAAGAATGGTAAGTATTTTCAATTATGTAAGATCAGGCATAATATGGAATGATATTGAATCAAAATATGCCATGAATCATGTAAAATCCGTACTGGCAGACAAAAAAGGTAGTAGTGGTGAGATCAACCTGCTTCTAATTAACCTGCTTCGTGGTGCAGGATTGAATGTATTTCCCCTTCTGGTAAGCGAGAGGTCGCACGGTAAGGTGGATACCACCTATTCTTTCCTTGACCAGTTCAATAAGGTTGTTGGCTGTGTGGAAATGGAAGGGAAAAAATATATACTTGATGCAACAGATTATTATACTCCTGTAAACATGATACCTGTTGAACTTTTAAATACTATTGGTTTTGTGGTTGATAAAAAGAATCCTGGGTTTATATTACTCCGTGATGAGGGAAAAAAAAGGTATTACCATATTGACCTGAAGGGTACAGTTAGTGATAACCTGATGTTGAGCAAAACCAGGGTGAGTCAGTATGATTATGCAAGAGTTGGAAATGCTGAAAAATACGCACATAATAAAGAAGCCTATCGGGGAAGGTTTGTGCAGGGTGTGCAAAATATAGAAGTCGATTCATTTGAAATACACAACCTGGATATTGATTCAGCCGCACTGATTCATGAATTTAATATAAAACAGCCCTTGAACAGAACGGGAAACTATTATTTGTTGAACTATAACTTTTTTACCGGTTTTGATAAGAATCCTTTTATTTCAGAGAATCGATTTACCAATATCGACTTTGGTGCGGAAACAACCTGCATACTGAATGCTGTATTTAAAATTCCTGAATCCTTTACCATTGAACCTTTACCCAAAAACATAAAGCTCATGATTCCTGGCGGCAACCTGGTGGCTGCAAGAGAAATGAGCTTATCAGGACAGGAATTGAGGGTTAGTTTGTTGATTGACATAAAAAGCGCGGAATTTAAATCCGAAGAATACCCGTCCATACAGGAGTTTTTCAGAAGGGTGGCAGAAATGCTTAACGAGCCGGTTCTTTTAAAGGGAAAACCTTAATAACAAAAAGCCCGGATTAACCAGGCTTCGTTCAGGGATGATTTTTTTTAACCAGTAACAGCAGGCTGGGAATGTATTTATATTTCCTCTTCCTTCTTTTTAATTATCATATCATTTTTCACAGGATCTACCTTGTAGCCTGCTTTTCGTAATAAATTGATCACTCCCTTATCGCCCGGAAGGTGGCCTGCGCCCACCGCTATCACCACTGCATTTTGCGGCATGAGCGTTTGTAGTTTGTTAGCCCAGTTTACATTGCGGTTGTATAAAAGAATATCGGTATAGCCGGAAATGGATGCTTCTTTATTGATCAATTCATCCATTTTATTGAGCTCCTGGTTCCGGTAAGCATTGGTCATGATCACCAATTCAGCATCGTTGCCTTCCTTGCCGGAATCATTGATCATTTCAAGCAGGTATTTTGCCTGCGTGGCATAGGGAATCTGATCAAAAATACCAAGCTGGTATTCAAGTGTCTCAAGCCCATCGATCTCTTTATTATGTTTGCCGGCTTCTTCCATTACCAGTTGTTCCATTACGATCATGTTCTGACATTGCTTTAATTGTTCCATCACCATGGAACCAACCAGCATGGGTTTGAATTTTTCAACCATTGAAAATGGCATCAACCCCCCTGTTTTCAATTCAAAGAAATTTTTCACTTTGGTGTAATCTTCTTCACTTAAAAGATCAGATAAGGTGGTATCGCCACGCATGGTCATTTTATTCATGGCACCCATCATCATGCCCATCATGTCGTCCATATCAATTTCAAGATAGACCCTGTCTGTATTTTTAATGGCATAACTAAGGCTATCACTGATACCTATATCATTAGCGCAGATCATGTGCATGGTGCCAAACAGATAAGAAGGCCGGGTTAAACCATTTCCCGAAATACGCCACAATAAAGTATTGTTATCAACCGGGATCTGGGTATTTGATTTGGTACGGGTACCGGGACTACAGGCAACGAATCCAAAGGCAGCAAGCATTGAAAGCCATAATGATCTTTTCATGGTGGCAATTTAAATTTTTAGGTTGATAACACGCATTGGAAAAGAGGAATTACCGGAATTTTAGCAGGAATTACACGTATTTATTATCATCAGCCGGATAGAGTGAAAAAGCAGGACCCGGTATGGTACAATGAACACTTAAGCTTTTACATTTTGATTTTTCTTCTGTACCACCTGCCTGATATCAATAATAAACCTCTGTCCAGTACCTTGAAAATCTTGTACCCCATTTAATTTCAAGTTTACCGGCATCAATGGTTTCACCAAGTTCCTGTTTAATGGCAAGCAGGGGCAGGTTAATGCCGGCACCGAGTGCGGCCACTATGGTGCCCTGAACCCTTGGATTGATCTCCAGTAAGAGCGGTTCATGCGCTTCGTTCATTTTTATCTGAATGCCGGCATTTCCATGCAGGCCGGTGGCTTCAATAATCTGACGGCAGTAATGAATAATGGTTTCATCCTTTACAAATTCTCCCTGCACACTAATACCATTGACCATTTTTAATCTTGACCGGGGCACAATCACTACCGGCTTACCATGATCGGCAATACAGTCAATTGAATATTCCGCTCCGGGTAAATATTCGCTTAAGAGTAATTCAGGAAATGGCTTCGAAGAAAGAATGTGTATGGCATGTGCATAGGTTATATTGATGTTATAGGGCTTTGCATTGAATAACATTTCAGATTCATCCAATGAATCTGAAACTATGCGCATACCCCTGCTGCCATTGGATACTGATGGCTTAAAGCAAAAAGACCTTTTTGGATGACCCAGTTCAAAAGCAGCGTGGATAAATTCTTCAACACTATGTACAATGCGGTGTTCGGGCACCCTGATGCCTTCGTTGTTCAGGAATTGATAACAGGCGGATTTATTATTTACAATTTCTATGACATCCGTTCCGGACACCACCACCCTGATTCCTTCTTTTTCAAATGCTTTTTTACTTGATGCCAGCCGGGATAGTTCTCTTGTTACCAGTGGTAGAATGATATCAATATTTTTATCCCTGCAGACCTGTAAAACGGTATGTATAAAATCAGGATCCCCTGCTTCAGGTATCTGAACAAAATCATGCGTAAGATACCGGCCTGTAGCCTGGCTGTCCTTATCAGCAGCGATCACTGTGAAGGAAGGTTCCTGCAGAAGGCAATGAATAATGCCTGGCGCTCCCGGAGCTCCTGCCCCCGTCATGAGTATATTGATCCGCTTATTATTCAATCAGGCTGTTTGTGTTTGTATGCTGCTCTGCTGCGAAATTAATTCAATGAAAGGCTCATATTGTTTTTCCGGTGTGTGCAAGACTATATTTTTATACGGGCCTGATCTCAGGTGACAATTCATAAATAATTGTATGATGAAACCAGGCATTCAGTCATTTAATAAAAAATATATTTCTTTCAATGATCAGTTTTCATTCAGAACTTATGAACGCTTGCATGATAAATGAAAAATACTAATATTTTTCTTACCCCACCACGGCTTCTTCTCCATATACCTGGTCTTTAAATTTAAGGGATGGTGATGGCAGGAACGGTCCGATCCCAAGCTGGTCCCACTTTGCGTCCACGGATTGTATAGTGGCATTATCCGTCACAATGATATTAGGCCAGTCGCGATGAAAATTATCATAATCCCTTGTTTTGATGGTTCCATCAAGGCCCAGGCATGCGAAATTTTTGGAGCTGTTGATCACCGAAGGCCTTTGTACCAGTACAGAATCTCTTTTTGGATCTAGGTTATTGCAAAAGCGCCATAAGGATACGCCCAGATCATTGGCATCTACAGTATGTTCAACAAACAAAACCAGCTTTACATATTCCATTTCTTCAAGCTCACAAAGCTGATGGTGTAATTCAAAAACATGACCCTTTTTATTTTTTTCTACTGAAACAATAAGAACCGGGATCTGGTTGAACAAAAGTGAATCATTTACATGTTTGATTTCGGGAAACCTGGCTAATATAACCTCTTTAAGCTGTCCATTGAACCCGGACCATTTACGATCCTCAGTTTTTTCCTCTTCAAATTTTGCTGTGCCATCAATGCACATCTTGCCGCCAAAGCCCATTTTGCTACAGCTGTGATCCAGCACATCCATAGGTCCCTGGGTGAAATATATATCAGCTGCCGGGTCAAGATTATTGAAAACATATTTAGCGAGTGATTCATAATCCTGGATCTTTACATGTTCATCAGCCAGCACTAAAATTTTATTGAACATCATTTGTCCTGCTCCCCACATGGCATTCATTACTTTTTGTCCCTGGCCTGCATA
>CAMPIQ010000181.1 GCA_946886475.1 uncultured Chitinophagales bacterium
TTCATTTATAGTTCCTTATAACAATCCAGGCTGGCCCGAAAAGTTGATACTAGTTATTCTCAATGATCACCTGAACATTCTCCAGATATCCAGACCAAAGGCATAGAGCATCAAACCTAACAACAACACCATTCCTACCATTTGCGCATACTCCATGAATTTATCACTGGGTTTACGGCCGGTGATGATCTCATAAATAGTAAAAAGGGCATGTCCTCCATCCAATGCTGGTATGGGCAGGATGTTCATGAAGGCAAGTATGATTGAAAATAATGCGGTCATGGTCCAGAAGCGCTGCCAGTCCCAGGTGCCACCAAAGGTTTTACCGATGCTGATCACGCTACCTAAATTATCTGATACCTTGTGTTCCTTTGAAGTAAATAATAACCTGATGCCGGTCATGTATTCACCCAGCCTGTCCACACCATGCGTGATGCCTGCAGGAATGGATTCAAAGAAGGAATATTGCTTTTTCTCTGATCCTAACAATTCATAAATATTCTTTGGAAAAAATCCTACGCTTGCATTTTCATCCAGCTGCACTTTTACACTTGCTGTATCCCCTCCTCTTAACACCTTCAGATCCACCACTTCGTTTTTATAATCCTGTTTGATCCTGCTGAACTCATGGTAGAACTCAAACGTGGTATCGTTGATACCAACTATCCGGTCGCCCTTCATTAATTCGCCCTGTTTATACTGAATAACAGATTTATCAATACTGTCCACTATGGCCGGCATTCTTGGAACCACAAAGGCCAGTCGCTGAGATTTGGTAAGGTCACTCAAAAAACCCTGAGGCATGGTGATCATGGTATCCTTACCATTACGGTTCACGGTGAGGTTGATCTTTTCGGTTAACGCTATCGATTTGGGAAGGTCGTTGAAATAAACCAGGGGTTCATTATTCACCGCCGTAATAACATCACCATCTTTTAATCCTGCAGATGATGCCAGAGAATCTGTTGCCAGTCCATAGGTGAGATTTTTAACCGGCAGCCTTTCTTCGCCCCATACAAATAAGATCATGGCAAACAAAACCAGGGCAAGAATAAAATTCACGATCACACCACCCAGCATGATGATCAGTCGTTGCCAGGCCGGTTTGCTCCTGAATTCCCAGGGCTGAGGCGGTAATTTCATCTGCTCTTTGTCCATGCTTTCATCTACCATTCCGGAGATCTTTACATATCCGCCTAATGGCACCCAGCCCAGTCCGTATTCTGTTTCACCTATTTTTTTCTTCCACAAAGAGAACCAGGGATTAAAAAACAGATAGAATTTTTCTACACGGCAGCCAAACCATTTAGCGGGAAAGAAGTGTCCCATTTCATGAAGCACCACCAAAATGGAAAAAGCCAGGATAAATTGACCAATGTTGGCCACCATGGCCGACCAGTCTATTGCGAGCATTGTTAAGTTCATTCGAGAATGTGATTAGTTGATAAGTTGACAGGTTGTTATGTTCCTGCCTTTATCTTTTCAAAGGGTTGCAAGATAATGAAGGGAAAGTATAATTGTACGTTATAGTTGGAAGATGGATGATCTCTCTCCGGGCTTGTCCTCGCACCGGGATCTGATTGCCGATAGCTAATGACCGCTGCACCTTACCACGCTCCCAGACCTTGTCGGCCCGCAGGGACCTGGACTATGCATGTAAACACTAGTTGTAATTGAAACGCTACCCTGTCCTTGTCATCCCGCAGGGATCTGGACTTCGACTGTATTTATGTTGTACCATGTAAAAGACACCAACCTTACAGTTTTGATTTAAGTATAGTAATTCAAAAATTCAAATTACTAATGGGTAAAATATAATCAAGACTTGAAATCCATATTGCGCAAGGGGATGATAAAGTTAAAGAGGGAGTTGTCTTTTCAGCCGTTCGTTTGCATCGACGACCAGATCCCTGCGGGATGACAAGGTCAGAGGGGTTGGGATGTACCTGCGGTCATTTACATTCGGCGCTTAGTTCCCTGGGGGATGACAAGGCCTAACGGGCTGTTAACTTTTCGATGGTTCGTTTCCATTGACGACCAGATCCCTGCGGGATGACAAGAACAGGGAGGGTTGGGATGTGCCTGCGGTCATTTACATTCCATGTCCAGGTCCCTGCGAGATGAAAAAGTCTGTGATGGGGTGGATTTCTTAGAGCTTTATAATATCCGCTGCAAGATTCCTGGCTTCTCCATCACTCTCAAAATATTCTTCCAGCGATGGCTTCTCTATGAATTTTACTTTCTGCATCACCCTTTCAATTACATCGGTCATATCCAGGAAGCCGATGCGGTTGCGTAAAAAAGCATAGACTGCAATTTCATTTGCTGCATTCATGATACAGGGAAGATTGCCTCCCTTATTCAGTGCTTCAATGGCCAGCGCGAGATTGCGGAAGGTCTTCAGGTCGGGCTCTTCGAAATTGAGATTTTTTATTTTTTTGAAATCAGCACGCGGGAAAGTATTGGGAATACGGTTGGGAAATGCAAGGGCATATTGTATGGGTAATTTCATATCCGGCAGTCCAAGTTGCGCTTTGATGCTTCCATCCTGGAACTGCACCATGGAATGAATAATGCTTTGGGGATGCACCAGCACTTCAATCTGGTCTGCATGTAAATTGAACAGCCACCGGGCTTCAATCATTTCAAGACCTTTATTCATCAGTGTTGCCGAATCGATACTGATCTTGGCTCCCATGGTCCAGTTGGGATGCTGCAAGGCATGTTCTCTTTTTACATTGAGCAGGTAGTTGGGCTTTTTTCCAAGGAAGGGTCCACCGGAAGCTGTAAGCATGATCTTTTCAATGGGATTGCGCATTTCGCCAACCAGACACTGGAATATGGCGGAATGTTCCGAATCAACCGGAATGACAGGCACTCTTTTTTCAATGGCCGTTTGCATGATGATATCACCCGCCACCACAAGGGTCTCTTTATTGGCAAGCGCAATGGCCTTTCCTGAGTTAATGGCATTGAGTGTTGGTTTTAATCCTGCAAAACCAACAATAGCGGCCAGCATCAGATCATACACATCCATTGATGCCACTTCTTCCAGTGCTTTTTCACCGGCAAATACTTTAATATCCGTTTGGGCAAGCGCTTCTTTTACTTTATTGTATTTGGTTTCATCACCAATTACCACCAGGTTGGGCTGGTGCTTCAATGCCTGCGTCACCAGTAATTCATCATTACCATAACAGGTAAGCACTTCAACCGAAAAATGTTGGGGATTGGCGGCAATTACTTCCAGCGCCTGTACACCGATAGAACCGGTTGATCCAAACAGGGCAATTCGTTTAACAGGTGCGGTTTGATTCATATTGGAAAAGACAAGATAGTTTTATTATTAGATAGTGAATCGTCAATCAGGAATATCTGTCCTGGTTATCATCCTCCAATCAGCCATGTTACTGATCAACAATTACCGATTCATGCAAATGTGTTTATAATGTTTTTATTTCTTTGATTCCCTCATTCATTGACTCCCGACTCCCCACTCACCACTCACCCTTCCGTCCACTTCAACAATTCATCTGCTATCTTACGGTCATTACTCAGTCGCGGCACTTTATTTTGTCCACCCAGTTTGCCAATGGATTTCATATAATCAATGAAACCATTTTTTTTCACCCTTCTTAATTTCAATGGCTGGAGTATATGTCCGCTGATCAGATCATCATAATAAATATTCAGTTCACGCATGCCCTGATTTAATTTCTCCGCAAACCGGTCCAGATCCTGTGGCGCTCTTTCAAATTCCACGAACCATTCATGGTAGCTGTTGCCTTCTCCCTGTTGTATCATGGGTGCAACCGTGAACTCGGTGATCTGTGCACCTTCTTCCTGTGCCGTCTTTAATAAACTGTTCTCCACTTCCTCCCCTATTACATGTTCACCAAAAGCAGAAATAAAATGTTTGGTTCTGCCGGTTACCACTAACCGGTATGGATTGGTACTGATAAATTTCACCGTATCGCCAATATTATAACTCCAAAGGCCCGCATTATTATTGATGATAAGTGCGTAATTCTCTCCCACCTTTACTTCATGCAGGGAAAGCCTTGTTGGATTTTCATTGAAGATCTCCCCTGCCGGAACAAATTCAAAAAAGATACCGCTGTTGGTATTCAGCAGGAGGCCTTCTTCGGTCTGCGTATCCTGAAAAGCAAAAAAACCTTCGGAGGCGGGAAAAGTTTCAATGTCATGAATGGTCTTCCCGATGCTGTCAAAAAGCCTGTCCCGGTAGGGCTCAAAGTTTACGCCTCCATGAACCATCACTGAGAAATTGGGAAAGAGGTCTTTGATCTTTTTCCCACTCTTTTCCATTAAGCGGTCAAAATACATTTGCACCCATGGTGGAATGCCAGATATCAGGGTCATGTCCTGACTGATGGTTTCTTCAACGATCTTATCCAGCTTGGTTTCCCAGTCGTCTATACAATTGGTTTCATAACTGGGCAGCTGGTTACTCCTTAAGTATTTTGGAATATGGTGATTCACGATCCCGCTTAATCTTCCTGTTGGAACACCTCCAATTCTTTCAAGCTCGGGCGATCCGGACAAAAAGATGAGTTTACCATCTGCAAAGCGGGTATTCCCCGTTTCGGCCATATAACAAAGGAGTGCATTTCTCGCACTGTTGATATGGTTGGGAATAGATTCCTTGGTGATGGGAATGTACTTCACTCCGCTGGTGGTTCCGGAGGTTTTTGCAAAATAGATGGGCATACCCTTCCAGAGTATATTATGTTTTCCCTCCTTCACCTTTTCTATATATGGCTTAAAGGCTTCATAGTCCCTGATAGGAACGGCCTTCCGGAATTCATCGTAACTGTTGACCTGGTCAAACCTGTGCTCTTTTCCAAATTCGGTGGTGCGGCCCACTTTGATCAGTTCTTTCAGGATATTATCCTGGTCCTGAAGGGCCGTTCCCATTCCTTTTCTGGTACGGGCATATATATAGGAAGCAAATGGTTTTGCTAAAAATGACTTGAATTTCATGGCAAGAGGGCGAAGCTACGTGAGTTTTTTTAAACTGCGGAGGGAGGGCAGACAGCCGTTTAAAGTTCAAAGTTCAAAGTCCGTAGCGTCTTTAAACCATGAATATCAGCCCAACACCTGTGTTTTTAGGCCAGAATCCAAATAGTTGATTGCCGCACTTTGAACTTTGAACTTTGAACCTGGAACTAAACGCCACCCTTTAACTTTGTTAAATTCCTCCTTTCTGCCGGGAACACTAAGATTTTTAGAGCGCATCTCTTTTTAGATTCCCTATAATCCCTTAGTTTTGCCAACCTAATTTTTGAACCGTTATGTTCGCAGTAGTAAAAATAGCCGGAAAGCAATTCAAGGTTGAAAAAGACCAGACTTTATATGTTCCTAAAGTTGGTGGCAATGCCGGCGACAAGTTGGAATTCTCAGATGTGATCTTTACCGATAACAATGGTAACCTGAAATTTTCAAACTCAGGTTTGAAGATCCAGGCTGAGATCCTGGACCAGGTGAAGGGTGATAAAGTGATCGCTTATAAACAAAAACGCAGAAAAGGTTTCCGTAAAAAGCACGGTCACCGTACGCATTATACTAAAATCAGGATCAGCGAAATCGCTTAGGTCCCTCACTTCGCCCGGGTGGGCAAGGGATAAAGTTTCGAATTTTGTTTATTTGAATTTTGATTTTTGAACTTTTAATTATTTAAATCTCGCACAATGGCACATAAAAAAGGTGAAGGCAGTGTAAAGAATGGACGCGATTCAAACAGCAAACGTTTGGGTGTAAAAATTTTTGGCGGACAACCTGCTATTGCCGGAAACATCATCGTACGTCAACGTGGTACTGTTTATCATCCTGGTAAAAACGTTGGTGTTGGAAAAGATTATACACTGTTTGCATTAACTGATGGTGTAGTTGAATTCCGCAAAGGAAGACAAAACAGGACCTTTGTTTCTGTTTCTGATGCCGAAGCAACCGCTTAAGCCTGTTTATTAAT
>CAMPIQ010000182.1 GCA_946886475.1 uncultured Chitinophagales bacterium
GCTTTCAAAACTTTTGAGGTTGAGCTTCCTGATGATGTCATTACATTCATGGGCTGTAATATTTCCCTGTTTATTTTCTGCGCCAATAAATTGCAGCCAGTCATAAACATTACCATATGGCATTTGCTGTAAAAATTCCCTCCATTCCGTTATATAGTCCGTGCTGATGGGCGGCGTTGAAGTTTTTTTTGTGACAACAGGAAATGAAAAATGGATATCAGGATGAACAAGGCCTGATGCCTTCCCAAATGATGGCTGTTGTTGCATCCATTCATCAGCTTCTGCAACCGTGGATGGCAGTTTTGCTTCAATAACGTCTCCGAATAAAGAAGGTCCGGATGGCGAACGGTTACCCTGGGGCAACAGGCTCACATACTGTGAGAAGGCAAGCGCAAGGGACAGAGATCCCCGGCCTTCTTTGCCCAGAAATAGCAAGGCATGACTAAGCCTGTTATGCTGAACCATTTCAACGAGTTGTTGTTTCACAACTTCCTGTCCAATTATATCCCTGAATAACATTTTACCCTGTATAAATAAAAAAGCTGCCTGGTTTTCCCGGCATCGTCAAATATCCTGCTTATCTGCAGACAGCCAAAATTCTAATTAAGGTATTTCAGCACATCTTCACTCATTGGTTTTGTTTTATGATGAATCACGGTAACCAGTTTTCCATTCTCATCAATTAAAAACTTGGTGAAGTTCCATTTAATGGGGTCTGTAAATCCTGCCTTAATGGCCTCATCGGTCAGGTATTTAAATAAAGGAGATATATCATCACCTTTTACCGAAACCTTTGCTGCCATGGGGAAGCTAACGCCATAATTTTTTTTACAAAAGGCGCTGATCTCTTCATTACTGCCCGGTTCCTGTCCGCCAAAATTATTTGCAGGAAAACCAATCACCACTAATCTGTCCTTATACTTATTATAAAGCTCTTCCAGCTCTTCATACTGAGGTGTGTTGCCACATTCAGAAGCAGTATTCACTATAAGGATCTTTTTGCCTTTATATGCGGCCAGGTCTATTGAACCTCCGTCAAGCGCATCTACTTTAAAATCATAAACTGATGTTGTAATCATAAAGGAAACCAGCATTGCAACGAGCGCAATTTTCATAATTAATATTTTAAAGATAACAACGCAAAGTTAGCAAGAAAGGAGGCTTTGGCGCTGGTTGTTTTTATTGTTTCTCGTACGCACCAAGGTCAGGAAGGCCCACAGCCCTGGGATTACCATCGAGATCTGTTAAAATACCCGTATTCACTCCTTTTTCAAGAGCCGGTGAATTCCCTTTTAACCTGAAATTATAAATGCGGTCGGCTGTATTGATAAACTCAAAATCCGGATCCTGATTATTGATGATGCCACTTGAAATAATATTGCCAGGAGCATTCTGAACGTTCCAGAGCACCTGGTCAAAATTTACATAAAAAGCAGAATTGCCCTGCTTCAATACTTCAACTTCGTTTTGAACGAGTCCATTTTCTTCACCCCAGAAAATACAATTTCTGAAAACCGCATTCAGATCATTTACTTCCTGGTTAAGGAAATTGGAAATTACAAGTACCGGATTTCTGTGCTGGATATAATTATTGGAAAAGGAAACTGCAGTACAATGAGTGAAATTGTATTGGCCTCCATTAACCAGAAAAATATTCTTTCCACAATTACTGACCAATACATTTCTTGCCTCTATGCTTGAATTGATGGCAAGTATGCCGGCATCGTAAGCATTGTCAATGATGGTTTCATTTAACCGGAGTTTGGTAAATGATGACGGTCCCGTAACTACTATCCCCTGATATGCATTTTTGATGGTTGCATAATTCAAAACATTATTGGTACTGCTGTTAGAAAAAATGATCCCGGGATAACCTGCCGGAAAATGCCGGTAGGGTTCATCCAGCCTGTCGCCTGTGAAAACAACTCTTGTGCTGTCGTATTTTTCTCCATTTACATTCAGGGTTCCATTTACTATGAAAGGAGCATCGGCATGCATAAAGATCCTGCAGCTTTTGTTGATATTCAGAATAGCGTTTGCTTCAACAGTAATACCTCCAAGTATAACATATGGAAGATCATTATTCCAGGTTTCTATTCCGCTTATCTGCCTGTTCCTGAAAAAATGTGCATTGCGTCCATAGGCATCAAGTTGAATATACTGAACGTTGCCATTATAACTGATACCGATGCTGTCTCTTACAATAAAAGGAAGCGTGGAAGCATCGGGGTTGATGGTTACTGTAACAAAAATATATGCACTGTCATTTTCACCTATCTTCAAATTGTTGACCTCCGGACCAGGAACCCCGTCAACGTTGATCCTGAAAGGTGATGAGGATCCACCGGCAAGGCTTACAGAAGAAATAATAATTGCTTTATTGTTATTATTTATGATTCTTACAAATTGTGTAATGGAACCAGTAGATGTAAAAACCGTATCAAAGTGCAGAGAATCTGTAGAAGTTTGTAAAAGGTCAGAAGGATCATTAGTAATGTTTTCCTTTTTACAGGAAAAAAGGATCAGCCCCATTACAAAGAACAAAAGATTTCTCATCCGATAAAAATACATTAGTGGGAGGAAAAACAAAGTGTGGCAATGCTTAACCGGGTATTTTCTGCTTTTAAGATCTCCCGGCCACATGCCTCAATTGTGGCACCCGTGGTTACCACATCATCAACAAGAACAATATGCTTACCTTCAATTTGTGAGGCATCTGCAAGTTCAAATCTTTCCTGCATATTCAACCATCTTTCCACCCGGCTTTTTTTGGTCTGGCTTTCAGTTTGCATTTTCTTTCGGACAACATTTGTAAGCACCGGTTTGTTTAAAACAGATGAAATGCCTTCACATAGTACAGTAGCCTGATTAAATCCCCGCTTTTTTTCTTTTGAAGAAAACAGGGGTAGGGGCACCAGTGCATCTGTATAAATGAAACGGTTTGATTCGGATAGCATTAACCCCATTAAGCGGCCAAGATAGAAGCCCAGCTCTCTATTGTTATTGTATTTGAATTGATGCATCAGGTTTTGCATCATTGACTGGCTTGTAAAATAATATTGTGCCGTGGCATAAGTAAAGGCCAGCCTGCCCCAGAATATTTTTTCAATGGGGTTGTTTGGATGCAAATGGAAATTCGTGGCAGGCAGATCTGTAAGGCAACGCATACACAACAGGTGATCTTTATCAATATTATCTGTTCCGCAGCCTTCGCATACATGCGGAAAAGCCAGGTGAAGCAGTGATTCTTTTAGATGTGAAAGTAATAACATGTTTATGTTATTGAACGTTGAACAAATACCGGTATAGTTCGTCAACACGACCCATAACTATTATTTCAATGCCGGATTTTTGTTTGTTCAGGTTTTTTTGATTGTACCGTGATACTACGATCTTTTCAAAGCCAAGCTTTTCCGCTTCTGCAATCCTTTGATCTATTCTGTTAACCGCCCGTATCTCACCGCTTAGTCCAACCTCACCTGCAAAACATATGTTATGCTGTACCGGAGTATCCTCGTAGGAAGAAAGAAGCGCAACAAGTACGGCAAGGTCAATTGAGGGGTCTTCTACCTTTAAGCCTCCGGCGATATTTAAAAAAACGTCCTTTAATCCAAAATGAAAACCACCTCTTTTTTCAAGTACTGCAAGTAACAGCTGCAGTCTTCTGTTATCAAAACCAGAAACGGTTCTTTGTGGCGTTCCATATACTGACTGGGTAACCAGCGCCTGAACTTCTATTAATAAAGGCCTCTGGCCTTCCATCATAGCGGCAATCGCTATTCCGCTTAATTGTTCTTCTTTTTGCGTGATAAGGATTTCACTTGGGTTGATCACGGGCACCATTCCATTTTCATTCATCTGGTAAATGCCAAGTTCGGCTGTACTGCCAAACCTGTTCTTTACAGTTCTAAGAATTCGGTAAGCATAATGCCTGTCGCCCTCAAACTGTAATACAGTATCTACCATATGCTCAAGAATTTTTGGCCCTGCAATACTTCCATCCTTGGTAATGTGACCAATTAAAAACACCGGTGTATTTGTTTCTTTGGCAAACTGCTGAAATTCTGCTGCGCATTCCCGTATCTGCGAAACACTGCCTGGTGATGAATCAATAAGGTTTGATTCAAGGGTTTGAATAGAATCAACAATCACCAGAGAAGGTTGAAGTTTTCTTATCTCGTTAAAAATAGATTGCGTTGAAGTTTCAGTAAGCAGGTAAAAGTTTTCATTCTTAATTGCTAATCTGTCGGCCCGCATTTTAATTTGCTGTTCGCTTTCTTCACCACTGATATAAAGAACCAGCATCTCATTCAATTGCAAACCCATTTGCAAAAACAGGGTTGATTTGCCGATACCTGGTTCACCTGCTACCAGGATGATACTTCCCGGAACAATGCCTCCCCCTAATACCCTGTTAAGTTCCTGGTCGGGTGTAATATATCTTGGCGTGTCTTTTGTTTTGACCTGATGTAATGGTTGAATTTTTTTTGAGATCTCCGAACCATTATAGGTTTGCCATCCCGGGGTTGCTTTCTTGTTTTCTTTTTGAATGAGTTCTTCAACAAAACTATTCCACTGCTGACATGAAGGACACTTACCTAACCATTTTGCACTTTCATACCCACAATTCTGGCAGAAGTAGGCTGTTTTAACTTTAGACATCAATTAAAATTAGGTTGAAATAAAAAAAGAAAGCAAGTAATAAGACATCAATTGAAGGAGAAAAAACGCAGAAAAAATTGCAGTAAAAAGGGCTGATCTTGCGACCAACCCTCTTACTTACTAACCCATTAAATTCTGACACTAAATTACAAATCTGCACCACATTACAAAATTAATTTTTGGCCTTGTGAATAACTTTTGCTTGATTTTATATAAGTAGCTTTAACAAATTATTTGTTCTAAATTATTGAAATTCAATGTTTAACAAAGCTCTATATTTTGATGGTTTCAAAATTTGTCCTGCTAAACTGACATAGTTATTCAGCAAAAAATTGAATGTATGACAAAAAGAGTTTTGATCGGCAGTTTTTAAGTTTTGGTTATAGATTTGAGACATAATTCATAAATTAAAATAGAATGACCACGTCAATTTTCGTCGTTTCTCTTCTTTTCATCGGGATCAGTATGCTGGTATCCATGATCCTGAAAAATAAATTCAGGAAATTTGGCAAGATCCCGCTCTCAGCCCGCCTTACCGGCAAGGAAGTAGCCGAACGGATGCTTAGCGAAAATGGTATATATGATGTAAAAGTTATTTCTGTGGAAGGATTTCTGAGCGATCACTATAATCCGGCCAATAAAACCATTAACCTTAGTCCGGAAGTGTATAATAATTATAGTGTTGCCGCCGCCGCTGTGGCTGCTCATGAAACCGGCCATGCCATTCAGCATGCAACCGCCTATGCCTGGCTTAACCTTAGAAGTAAGATGGTGCCTGCTGTACAGTTCAGTTCTTCCATCGTTAACTGGATCCTTCTTATTGGTGTGTTTATGGCCAGTTCGGGCAATTCTACCCTTCTTTTGATCGGTATCGGCCTTTTTGCCATGACCGTTCTTTTCACGTTGGTTACCCTGCCAGTTGAGTTTGATGCCAGTCGCCGGGCCCTTGCCTGGTTAAATAATACCAATGTTACCAATTCCGAGGAATATCCCAAGGCTAAAAATGCTTTAAAATGGGCTGCCCTTACCTATGTGGTTGCTGCACTTGCGGCTGTGGTAACACTGCTTCAGTATGTAATGATCTACCTGGGAGGCAGGGATAGAGAGTAGGATTAGTTAAAAAGTT